>NZ_AKJO01000143.1:0-74479 GCF_000282295.1 Pseudomonas sp. GM33 | reverse complement strand
TGCCAGCGATGGTCGTCAACGATAACGCGTGCGAACTGGATAAACGCGGCGTATCTGAGTCCATCGCCAGCAGGCTGGCTCCTACAGTTTTCGGGAATGCGTGAAGAACCCTTCGCCCCCGGCCCCGGGCATTGCAGTGACGTCAACGCCACTGGAAATATCCGGTAGGCAAAAAACCAAATTGCCATGTGCTCCCTTCGTTCATTCTTGCGTCGCACTGTTCATTGTCCGTTCCCTGTACGTCTGGAGTTTCCCCAATGCCCTCGCCTAATTCCTTGCCCGCCGCGCTGCTGGGCCTGGCCCTTGTTTGTCCGGCGATGACCGAGGCCCAGGGCCTTGAACTGGGGCAAGTGCTGATCGGGGCCGAGGACCAGAGTGACGAAGACCAGGGAATCGAGGACGCCAAGGCCCGGATGGCCCAGGTACCCGGCGGTACCAATGTGGTCGACATGCGCCGTCCGCTGCAGGGCCGCGTGGCGAGTAACCAGGATGTGCTGGCTTATCAGCCCGGGATCTATGCCCAGTCGGCGGGCAATGAGGGGGTGAAGATCTCGATCCGCGGATCGGGCATCAACCGTGCACCGGGTGCCCACGCCTCGGGGCTGTACACCATGCTCGACGGTCTGCCGCTGACCGGCCCTGGCGGCACGCCCTATGAACTGCTGGAACCGCTGTGGCTCGACCATGTGGAAGTGTTGCGCGGCGCCAACGGTTTCGACCGCGGTGCCCTGGCCTTGGGCGGGGCCATCGATTACGTCAGCCATACCGGTTACAACGCGCCGAAGGTGCAGGTACGCTACGCAACGGGCAGTCACGGTTATCAGCAGCGTCAGGTCAGCTCCGGACAGGTGCTGGGTGACTTCGACTACTACGTGGCCATGACCGACGCAAACGCCGACGGCTACCAGGACCACACGGCCAGCGAGAGCCAGGGCGTGATCGCCAACTTCGGCTATCGCTTCAACCCGAACCTGGAAACGCGCTTCTACCTGCGCCACCGCCAGACCGACAACGACCTCGCGGGACGGGTGACCAAGCACTCCATCGAGCACGATCCACGGGCGGCCAACCCCGCCTACGTGGCGCGGGACGATCGCCGCGACGAGCCGGGCAGCACCTTTATCGGCAACAAGACCACCTGGTACCTCGATGACGATTCAAGCATCCAGACCGGCCTGGTCTACCACGACTACCCCATGGACTTGCGCGAGGGGCCCAACCGACTGAAGGTGGCGTACACCGACGTCAGTGGCACGTTCGACTATCAGCGTCGCGACACCCTCTGGGGCCTGCAAAGCCAGAGCACCCTGGGCCTGCGGGTGACCAAACACCTGCCTAACTCAGGGGCCAGCGAGTTCGTGCGCATCCCCACCGGCAACACCGCCGGTTACGCACCGGGCACGCTGATGCGCAACTTCACCTACCAGGGCTCGGACACGGTTCTGCATGTCGGCAACGACCTGGAGATCGCCGACGATCTGTGGCTGACCACGGGCCTGGCCGCCATTTACACCCGCCGTGAAAGCGACGTCACCTATCCGCAGGAAGGCGGCAAGACCAGCCTGCACGATTGGGACTATGCACCGCGCGTGGGCTTGCGCTACCAGCTGACACCTGACCTGCAACTGTTCGGCAACCTCAGTCGCTCGGTCGAGGCACCGCACCCCTGGTCGCTGATCTATAGCTCCAACATTCGCTTCCCCGCCGGCAGCGGCCCCGCCACAGGCGCCCAGCGCGATCCGGTCAAGCTGCAAAACCAGACCGCCACCACCCTGGAAATCGGTGGTCGCGGTGACAGCACCCTGGGCCAGTGGAGCCTGGCCTGGTACTACGCCCAGGTACACCACGAACTGCTCTCGGTGTTGCCGGACGCCAACGCCACCACGCCGTACGAGCTCAACGCCAGCCCCACCGTGCACCAGGGCGTCGAAGCCAGCCTGCTGAGCCCGCTCTGGTCGCCGGACGATGGCGGCCAGTTGAGCCTGCGCCAGAGCTACACCTTCAGTGACTTCCACTACCGCGACGATGACCGCTTCGGCGACAACCGCCTGCCCGGCCTGCCGATGCATTATTACCAGGGCGAACTGCGCTACGACTGGCCACAAGGCTTCTTCGCCGCGGTCAACACGCAATGGGCGTCCAAGGTGGCGGTCGATTACGCCAACAGCTACTACGCCGATCCCTACGCCATATTCGGCGCGACCCTGGGCTACAACGCGCCCAAGGGCGACTGGCAGACCTGGCTGGACCTGCGCAACCTGACCGACAAGCACTATGCCGCCACTGTCACGCCGGGCTACGACGACAAAGGGCTGGACGCGGCACGCTCCACCCCCGGCGAGGGCATCGCGATGTACGTCGGGGTGTCGTGGAGCCTGCTCTGAGGCCGCGTTGGACAGGTATTGAACCGCCACACGGCCCCTGTACGCGTCAGACCTTGAAGTCGGTGGACAGCGCCAACGCTTTCCATTCGCTCAACTCCGCCTCCACAAAGCGGTTTTTTGCCTCGATGCGTGCAACAGTGTCGCTGCCCAGCGCCAGGCGTTGTGGCGGTTTCGGGGCGTTGACCAGCGCGAGCATCGCTTCGGCAAACTTCACAGGATCCCCAGGCTGCGCATGGTTGGCGCCTTCGGCAAACCGGCGCATCTTGCCGACGGTTTCCTCGTAGTCCGGCAGTTCCAGGGCGGTCTTGATCAGCGACTGCTCGTCCAGGAAGTCGGTGCGGAAAAACCCGGGTTCGACAACCGTCGCATGAATGCCCAGCGGCGCCAGCTCCTGATGCAGCGCTTCGGTAATGCCCTCCACCGCAAACTTGGTGGAACCGTAGACGCCCCAGCCCATGTAAGCCTGATAGCCGCCGATCGACGAGATATTGATCACATGACCACTACGCTGGCGTCGCATGTGCGGCAGTACCGCGCGGGTGACGTTGAGCACGCCGAACACGTTGGTGGCGAACAGGCGTTGCGTTTCGCTGGCGCTGGTCTCTTCCACCGCGCCCAGCACGCCGAAGCCGGCATTGTTGATCAGCACGTCAATGCGCCCGAAACGCTTGATGCCTTCGGCAACCGCCTGATGTGCCTCTTCCTCGCGGGTGACGTCCAGCCGCACGGCGAGCAGGTTAGGGTGATCGCCCAAGCGGTCAGTGATGTCGTGTGTTTGACGAGCGGTGGCAATCACAGCGTCGCCGGCACGCAGGGCGTGCTCTGCGATGAGGGTGCCAAAACCACGGGAAGCGCCAGTAATGAACCAGGTACGCATTTCAACTCCTCCTGTCTGCGACCCAAGCGTTGTTGCCGGGCCTTCTCGATGAGTTGATGCCACTTTAAGGCTGTGCTACTGATGTGATAATCCCAGCAATTTTGCATGACTTTGTGAAAGGTTCTCACAAATGAAATCCCCCTCCACCGCCGACCTGTCGATCTTCCTGTGCATCGCCCGGCACCTGAACTTCAGCCGGGCAGCGGTCGAACTGGGTCTGACGCCCTCGGCACTCAGTCACTCATTGCGAGCGCTGGAGAATCGCCTGGGCGTACGCCTGTTCAATCGCACGACGCGCAGCGTGGCGCTGACTGACGCTGGGGAACGACTTTTCGCACGGCTGAAACCAGCCTTCCGGGACATCGATGATGCCTTGGAAGACCTCAATAGCTTTCGCGACAAGCCCTCAGGGAACCTGCGCATGACAGCAGGCCGACAGGCGTGCGAGTTGGTGCTCTTGCCGATCGCCAGCCAGTTCCTGAAGGCGTATCCGGATATCCGCCTTGAAATCGTCGAAAGCGACGCCTTGGTCGACGTGGTGGCTGGCGGCTTTGATGCGGGGGTACGTTTCGGCAACCGTCTGGAAGCCGACATGGTCTCGCTGCCTATCGGACCGAACATGCGCTCGGTGGTTGTAGGCTCGCCGGCATTCTTCGAGCGACATGCCGCCCCCCGAAATCCCGAGGACTTGCATGGCATCCCGTGCATCCGCCATCGCTTCCCCAGCGGCTCGATGTACCGCTGGGAATTCGAACGCGGCGCGATCACCCAGGAAATCGACGTCAGCGGGCCGCTCACGCTCGGCGATGTCAGCCTGATGATCGGCCCGGCACTGCAGGGTGTGGGCCTGGCCTACGTGTTCGAAGACATGGTCACCGCGTACCTGGCCGATGGTCGCCTGATCCAGGTGCTGGCCGATTGGTGCCCCTTTTACCCGGGCCTGCACCTGTATTACCCCAGTCGCCGCCATGTGCCCGCTGCGCTCAAGGCCTTCATCGACTTTGCCCGTACGGCTCGACACGCCACCGTCCGCGACAACTAAGCTTGTGTAACCTCACCTCGTCCCTCAAGGAGCTATCCATGAGTGCCGCTGCCCTGTCCGAACTCGATGCCGCCCTGCCCGGCCTGACCCGCAAGATCCGCGTGCTCGATGCGCTGTCCTGGCCCGATGGCGTCGAGGAGGACTTCCTGGCGAAATGGCGCAGCGGGCGTGCCACGCTGCCCGATGTCAAGTTGCAGCCCCGCGACCACAGCGCCGACATCGCCGCCCTGGAAAACTTTATCAGCCATTGCGATGTGGGGCATCCGGCGGGGAACTACCTGGCCCTGACCGCCCGTAGCTATGCCACGGCCGGGCAGATGCTGGGGGCCATGGGGACTCCCGCCTTTACCCAATACTCGTCAGCGCTTTACCGGCGTCCGGATTTCTATTACTCGCGCCTGCAACTGAGCATGCTCGACGCGGCCCGATTCTTCCTCCAGACCACCGACGCCCTGTTGGGGGGGGCACGCATTCCACCCAGCCCCGCCGAGATACCGGCCAAAGTGTTCGCCGCCTGGATTCAACCGGAACTGGACCGTTTCTTCGGCGCCGGACAGATCACGGTGGTGCTCGATCCGAACCTGGCCGCCAAGGCCATCGCTGGATCGAGCCGCATTCGCCTGCGGGCCAGTGCGCTGTTCACGGAACTGGACAAGCATCAGCTGTTGCAACATGAGGCCTTCGTGCATGTCGCCACCGCACAGAACGGCGCGCGGCAGCCCAACCTCACCAGCCTGGGCCTGGGCGCACCGCGCACAACCCAGACCCAGGAGGGCATTGCCACCCTGGCCGAACTGTTCACCGGCAGCATGGACATCAACCGCCTGCGTCGCCTGGCCCTGCGCGTGCTGGCCGTCCAGCAGGCGCTGGAGGGCGCTGATTTCATCCAGGTGTTCGAAGGTTTTCTGGCGGCCGGACAGACGCAAGAGGAATCCTTCCGCTCAACCCAACGGGTGTTCCGCGGCGCCGATCTGCGGGGCGGTTCAGCGTTTACCAAGGATGCCGCTTACCTGACCGGGCTGCTCGGCGTCCACACCCTGCTGCGCATTGCAATCCGCGATAACCGGCCGGAACTGATCGGGCATTTGTTTGCAGGGCGCCTGAGCCTGGCGGACACCGTACGCCTGGCGCCATTGTTCGAATCCGGCTGGCTCAAGGGACCGACCTACCTTCCGTCATGGGCCTCCGATCTGCGTCTGCTGGCGGCGAACCTGGCCTTCTCTGCGTTCATTTCCCGGATCAGGCTGGATGTGCTGGACCTGGACGTGTTCATGGCATTTGCCGAAGAACACGAAAGCGATGCCAGCGCACATTGATCAGAATCAGGACCTGGATCACAGCGTTTCAAAGCCAGCCGAGGTCCGTCAAATGAGCTGCTACCATTAGGAAGCGGTGTCGAGGCGCAGCTCTGTGGCTTGCAGGGTCGGCTTTCACCTGCCAGGGATTGATCCACTCATTTCAAGCCTGACCACATGGGGGGTGCAATGCACATTCCATTACTTTACGCGTTGTCGGCCGTACTGTTGTTGAGCGGACCTTCCAGCCTGGCACTGGGTGCGGGTGAGACCGCTGCCGCACCCGCCCCGGTTCCGGCACCCGCCGCAGCCCCCGTACCGGCAAGCGCGTCCAACGCGGCGCCCGTCGCCCCGGTGACCAAGGATCCGGTGTTCAACCAGGAACAGCTGGATCAGATGCTGGCGCCCATTGCGCTGTACCCGGACCCTCTGTTTGCACAGGTGCTGATGGCCACCACCTACCCCGGGGAAGTCGGCGAGGCCGTCAGCTGGTCCAAAGCGCACCCGGACGCCAAGGGCGACGACGCAGTCAAACAGGTGGCGAACCAGCCCTGGGACCCGAGCGTGCAGGCACTGGTCGCCTTCCCGCAGGTCCTGGCAACGCTAGGGCAGGATCCCGTCTGGGTACAACGCCTGGGTGATGCCTTCCTGGCGCAGCCCGACGATGTCATGGAAAGCGCGCAACGCTTGCGTCGCCAGGCACAGGCAGCCGGCAATCTGCAGAGCAACCAGTATCAGAACGTGACGATCCAGAATGTCGCGGCGCCAGCACCTGCAACCACGAATGCAGCACCGGCTCCAGCGCCAGCGCCAGCGCCTGCTGCGGAGCCGGCGCCGGCGCCGGCCAGCAACTCCACCATCATCATCCAGCCTGCCGATCCGCAGGTGGTGTACGTCCCCACGTATAACCCGACGACCACCTACGGCACCTGGCCCTACCCGTCGTCGCCGCCGGCGTACTATCCACCGCCACCGGCCTATTACCCTGGCCAGGCCCTGGTGGCCGGACTCGCGTTTGGCGCCGGCGTGGCGATCATCGGATCGTTGTGGGGGGAATGTGACTGGGGCAATAACGACGTCGACATCGACGTCAATCGCTACAACAACATCAACGGCAACAACCGGATCACCAACAACAAATGGCAGCACAACCCGGTGCACCGCAATGGCGTGCCCTATCGAGACAATGCGAGCCGCGCACAGTACGGCCGCCAACTCAACGGTGCCAGTCAGCGTGAAGCCTATCGCGGGGACACTGCCCAGCGCGCCCAGGCCCGTGAAAAGGCCCGCAGTTCAATGGACAAGCACGGTATCGAACGCCCCGCCACCAGCAACCGCGAAGCCCGTGATCAAACGCGCAAACTCCAGTCCGGGGCCGCGGACGGCAATCGGTTACAGGCCGGTTCGGACAGGCCCAGGGCGGCTGACAGAGGCCAGGGTACCGCCAGAAATACCCGGGAAAATCAGCAGCCCAGGCCCCAGGCCCGCCAGGAACCCAGGAACCAGACCGCCCAGTTGAACCAGCGCAGAGAAGGCGCAGCGCAGACGCGGCAGGCGCCGAACAAACGACCGGCCGCCAGTGCCGGCAGTGCCCGCAACAATGCGTTCGCCGGCGCACGCTCACCGTCCCAGGCCAACGTCCAGGCCAATCGTGGCCGGGCCAGCCAGGCATCCGCCCATCGCCCCAGTGCCGCCCGCTCGGCCGGTCACCAGGTCAGTCGGCCGTCCAATCCACCAGCGCGTCAAAGGGGGGGCCGTCGTTGAAAAACCATCCTCGAATGAAAGGACTCATGGGCTTGCTGCCTCCTGTCCTTGCGGTAGCTGCCGGCTTGCTGTGGTCGTGCATGGCGACGGCGCAGCAGGCCTTTCCAACCCCGGAAAAGGCCGCAGAAGCCTTGGTCCAGGCACTGGGTACGGAACATGCCGACCAGGCACGCCTGACGGAACTGCTCGGTAGTGACTGGCACAACTACATCCCGCGTGAAGGCGTGCAGCGCAAAGACGTCGATGCGTTTTTGCAGCAGTACCGCGAGCAACACCACATTGAAAAAAGCGGTGAAGACAAGGGCATCCTGGCGGTCGGCCCCGAGAACTGGACACTGCCGATCCCCTTGGTCAAAGTGGCGAGCGGCTGGCGCTTCGACTTGAAGGCCGGCAGTGCCGAGATCCGCGCACGCCAGATCGGCCGCAATGAACTCGACGCGGTGCAATCGGTGCTGGCCTATCACGACGCCCAGATGGACTATGCGTCAGTCGATCGGGACGGTGATGGCGCACTCGAGTATGCGCAGAAAATCTTCAGCACCCCCGGCAAGCACGACGGACTCTATTGGGCACCGGACGATAGCGGCCAGATCAGCCCGCTGGGGCCTTCGTTCGGCAAAGCCATTGCCGACGAAGAATGGCATGGCTACCGCTTCCGCATCCTTCATGGCCAGGGGCCTTCGGCACCGGGTGGCGCCTACAGTTACCTCATCGGTGACAAGATGAGCCGCGGCTTTGCCCTGATTGCCTGGCCGGCGAAATACAACGACACCGGGGTGATGAGCTTCATGATCAGTCACGAAGGCCAGGTGTTCGAAAAAGACCTGGGGCCCGAAGGTGAAAAACTGGCGCTGGCGATGAAACGCTTTGACCCGGATGACAGCTGGCAGGAGGTGGCGGCAGATCAGGATCAGGAGTAGCCCG
This sequence comes from Pseudomonas sp. GM33, assembly GCF_000282295.1. NCBI lineage: Bacteria > Pseudomonadati > Pseudomonadota > Gammaproteobacteria > Pseudomonadales > Pseudomonadaceae > Pseudomonas > Pseudomonas sp. GM33. The sequence goes on along the minus strand of NZ_AKJO01000143.1, from coordinate 66,193 downwards.
CAGCAACCTGCTGCGGGCTTGCAGAACTATTGAATCGACAGGACGAATCGCTCTTCGCTGCCCGTGCTGTCGACACGGCAAGGTTGCTCAAGCTTGAATCCGCACCGGTCCAGTACCTTTCTGGAGCCCAGGTTTTCCTTGTAGGCATAGGCCACCAGTTGCGCAAGTCCCCAGCGCACCCGTGCCTGCTGGATCAGATGCCTCAGCGCCCGTGTTGCCAGCCCCTGCCCGCACACGCGCTGATCGATCCGATAGCCCACTTCGGCAGACCCCATCGCCAGGTCGATGCTTTTCAGATTGGCTCGACCAACGATTGTCTGGTTTGAGTCCTCGATGACAAACGGGTGCCAGGCGCCGCTGGCCAAACCCGACAGATAGCTGTCGATATGATCGACGACACCGCGCAACGAATAAAACCCAGGGTCGCGCGCATCGATATGCGATTCGAACCATTCACGGTTGCGGATTTCGAACGCCAGCAAAGCCTCAGTGTCAGTGGTTTTCAGCTCGCGAACATTAAACGAATCCATGCACTGCATCTCCTTTGCCTTGTCTCGAAACAGCGCAAGTCTATCGCATACCTGAACATCTCCGCCCTTCTTGAGCCTTGGCGACTTGCACTCAACATATGGATAAACGTATATTCGAATAACCATATGTACAGAGCCACGCCAATGCTCAATCCTGCCGTCGTATTCAAATGCCTGTCCGACGAAACCCGCGCCCGGGCCACTTTGCTCATCGCCCGTGAAGGCGAGTTATGCGTGTGTGAGCTGGTCTGTGCCCTGGACGATAGCCAGCCGAAAATTTCCCGCCATCTTGCCCAGCTTCGTGGATGCGGCCTGCTTCTGGACCGCCGCCAGGGGCAATGGGTGTATTACCGGCTCAACCCTGATCTGCCCGTGTGGGTTCGTGATGTTCTGCAAACCACGCTGGCAGCGAACGCCGACTGGCTCAAGGACAACAGCACCCGCCTGAACGCCATGGGCGACCGCCCTCTCAACACTGCCGCCTGCTGCTGACCCTTCAACCCGTCGAGAATCCACATGCTGACTGCGTTTTCCATTTTCCTGCTCACCATGGTGTTGGTCATCTGGCAACCCAAGGGTCTGGGCGTCGGTTGGAGCGCCTCCCTGGGCGCCGTTCTGGCCCTGCTGGCAGGCGTCGTGACGCTGCACGATATTCCGCTGGTGTGGGCCATTGTCTGGAACGCCACCGCAACGTTCATCTCGCTGATCATCATCAGTCTGTTGCTCGATGAGGCCGGGTTCTTCCAGTGGGCCGCCTTGCATGTGGCGCGCTGGGCCAAGGGTGACGGGCGACGCCTGTTCGTCTTCACGATACTGCTGGGGGCCGGCGTCTCCGCGTTGTTTGCCAATGACGGCGCCGCCCTGATCCTGACCCCCATCGTTGTTTCAATCCTGCTCGCACTGCGTTTTTCGCCAGCGTCCACCCTGGCGTTCGTCATGGCGGCCGGCTTTATCGCCGACACGGCGAGCCTGCCCCTGGTGGTGTCCAACCTCGTCAACATCGTATCCGCGGACTACTTCGACCTGGGGTTCGCCGAATACGCGGCCATCATGGTGCCGGTCAATCTGGTTGCCGTGGCGACCACCCTTGTGGTGCTGTACCGGTTTTTCCGCCGTGACATTCCCCGGCACTACGCGCTCGATGACGTGATGGATCCGCGACGCGCCGTGCGTGATCCCCTGACCTTCCGCGTCGGCTGGATCGTTCTGGCCCTGTTGTTGGTCGGGCTGTTTGCCCTGGAGCCCCTGGGCATTCCGGTCAGCGCCATCGCAGCGGTCTGTGCCGCGCTGCTGTTCGCCGTGGCGGCGCGCGGGCATGTGATTTCCACCCGCCGGGTGCTGCGTGAAGCGCCCTGGCAGGTCGTGATCTTTTCCCTGGGCATGTACCTGGTGGTGTACGGGCTGAAGAACGCCGGACTGACCACCTACATGACCATGGCCCTGAACCGCATGGCCGAGTTCGGCATCTGGGGCGCCGCGCTGGGCACCGGCCTGCTCACGGCCTTGTTGTCATCGGGCATGAACAACATGCCCACGGTGCTGGTGGGCGCACTGTCGATTCAAGCCAGTGACGCCACCGGCGTAGTGCGTGAAGCCATGATCTACGCCAACGTCATCGGCTCTGACCTGGGCCCCAAAATCACCCCCATCGGCAGCCTGGCCACCCTGCTCTGGCTGCATGTTCTGGAGCGCAAGGGCATTCGCATTACCTGGGGTTACTACTTCAAGGTCGGCGTGGTCCTGACCCTGCCGATCCTGCTCATCACCTTGTCTGCCCTGGCCTTGCGCCTGAGCGTCTAGCCACTGTGCGCCTGCAAAGAGGAGTCACCATGCGCGTTCTGTTTATGTGTACCGCCAACAGCTGTCGCAGCATCCTGTCCGAAGCCATGTTCAACCATCTCGCGCCAGAAGGATTCGAGGCGATCAGTGCCGGCAGTTTTCCCAAGGGACAGGTGCTGCCCCGCAGCCTGAGCACCTTGCAAGAGGCCGGCATTGCCATCGACGGCTTGAGCAGCAAAGGCAACGAGGCTTTCGAAGCCAACCCGCCGGACATCGTCATCACGGTCTGCGACAAGGCTGCCGGCGAAGCGTGCCCGGTGTACTTCGGACCGGCACTGAAAGCCCACTGGGGCCTGGAAGACCCCTCGGACATAACGGGCGATGAAGCACGGATAGCGGCGGCGTTCCACTCAACCCTGGCGCGCATCGAAACGCGCTGCCGGGCGTTCCTCGAACTGCCTTTTGCACACCTTGACCGCGATGCATTGAAGCGCGAACTCGAACGCATCGGCACGCTTTGACCGGAGCCCTTATGACCCATTCCCTGCCCAATCTCGACACGGCACTGACCCAATCCATCGCCCATGGACGCAACGACCAGCACAAGCCGCGCATCCTGTTGTTATACGGCTCGACTCGTGCGCGGTCGTTCAGTCGCCTGCTGGTCGAGGAAGCAGCCCGGTTGCTCGAACACTTCGGCGCCGAGACGCGGATCTTCAATCCATCCGGCCTGCCGCTGCCGGACGACGCGCCCTCCGATCACCCGAAAGTCCAGGAACTGCTCGAACTGATGCAGTGGTCTGAAGGACAGGTCTGGTGCTCGCCTGAGCGCCACGGCTCGATGTCTGCAGTGTTCAAGGCGCAAATCGACTGGGTGCCGTTGGCGTTGGGGGCCATTCGCCCAACCCAGGGTAAAACCCTCGCGGTCATGCAAGTCTGCGGCGGCTCCCAGTCCTTCAATGTGGTGAATCAGCTTCGTGTGCTGGGACGCTGGATGCGCATGTTCACCATCCCCAATCAATCTTCCGTGCCAAAGGCTTTTCTGGAGTTTGACGACGCCAATCGCATGAAACCCTCATCGCTGTACGACAGGGTCGTAGACGTCATGGAGGAGCTGGTGAAATTCACCCTGCTGCTACGGGATCGCCCCGACCTGGTTGACCGCTACTCGGAGCGCAAAGAGTCCGCGCAGGAACTGACTCAGCGCGTGAATCAGCGGTCGATCTGACTGTAGAAATGCTTGGCTCAATAGCCGAAAAAAAGTCGCAAACCCCATGACGTTCCAGGGCTTGCGACTCTTTGCCGATACGTCCCTCAAGCTCCCGGGACGTGTTCTACGGTATGCCTGCCGTGTTCATTGCCGAACGTGCAGGCTCAGTTCTCTACCTCAACCGCATCGAAATCCGCTTCGTCTGGAGCATCCGCCACATCCTCCCTGGCGTCCTTCGCCTCAACTTTGGCGGCCTCTCTGGCTGCCTTCGCCTCGGCTTTGGCGGCGTCCCGAGCGGCATCCGCGGTAGCCCGGGCAGCATCCCTGGCGGCATCTGCCTCGGCCTTGGCCGCGTCCCTCGCGGCATCCGCAGCGGCACGGGCAGCGTCTCTGGCAGCATCTGCGTCATCGTCCGCTACACCAGCCGCTTTTGCGGCATCCCGGGCGACATCTGCTTCAGCCCTGGCGGCGTCCCGGGCAGCATCCGCAGTCGCTTTTGCCGCATCACGAGCGGCATCAGCAGTCGCTCTGGCCGCGTCCCGGGCGGCATTGGCATCAGCCTTGGCAGCGTCCCTGGCTGCATCGGCGGCATCGTTGTCAGCATCATGATCAGCGTCGTCCGCGTCGTTGTCATGGGCATTGCCCGGACCTTTGTTCCCGGCTACACCACCATGGTCAGCGTCGCCGCGTCCCGGGCCTCCATGACCGTCACCGTCATGGCCTGCGGCGCCATGATCGCCACCCTCTCCTCCATGGCCGCCGGCACCGTGACCGCCGTCACCACCACCGTGGCCACCGCCGCCGTCACCGCCACCGTGACCACCTCCGCCGTTTCCGCCACCGCCATTACCGCCACCGTGACCACCACCGCCTCCACCGCTGCCGCCATCCTTGGCATACACGCTGGAGAAACTACCGATGTAATCGGGCACCAGGACAGTCGATGCCGACAGGACGCCACCGATGGCCAGAGCCAATAAACATTTCTTGAGCAGCATGATGCACCTCCGCATGGAGTTGCGAACTCATCTCCGTATCGAACGCAATGTCCAGTGAGTTCCCGGCTGCCCATTGGAGCAGCCGGCCAACCGGCACGGCCATCAATCTGCAACATTGACGAGCAACTGCGGTATACGCACGATCCCTCAGAGCCAGTTGGCATCGTTGCGTGGGAAGCATTCCCACATATTTTTTTGGATAAGTGCCTTCAGCCCGAGTTCAAAAAAAAGAATCAGCACTGACGCATGGGTTGAGCAACAACTTCAGCTCACAGCAAGCAAGCTGCCAAGCTGCCCGCAGCAACGAGCCAGACCAATACAACGATCACCGCAGCAATTCTGTTCGCTGGCCGCTTCTTGTGGTTCTTCTCCCACTCACTGGCTTTGAACCGACACTCCTCGAGCACCTGTGCAGGCATCAAGCGAATAGCGAGCAGAATGCCAAGCGGCAAAATAATCACATCGTCCAGATATCCAAGCACAGGAATGAAATCGGGAATGAGGTCGATTGGACTCAGTGCATACGCCACGACAAAAACCGAAATCCATTTGGGTAACCAGGGTGTTTGCGGATGCTGGTAGCAAAACCAGAGAACCATCGTCTGTCGTTTCAGGTTTCTGGCCCAGCCCCGTAAACGATCAAGCAGGTGTTTCATATCGGCATCGTCTGTACTTGAAGGCGCGTACCTGCGAGCGTAGCGCCTTGGGAGATTGACAGCCATGAGTCGAGAGCTGGCAAACAGCAACAGGCTGGTGCAATCAACGAGTTGCAATGCTCTAGCCGGTGTCACCCCTTGGTCAGATCAACCAACGGCGTCTGCCGCACCTCAGTCTCCCGCCCGCCCTGAATCTCGCTCACCTGCTTCAAGGCCCTGTCCACAGCCACCTTATCCGCCAACAAGCTATAGCTGATGCGGAACTGCTTGTGTTCCTTCGGCCCAATTGTCGGTACCAGGTTCAGTGGCCGTTGATAACGGCGGTTGTAGGAAAAACTTGTCCCTGGCTCCAGCCCCGTGACATAGCCCTGGCCTTGGGTATCGGTGTTTTTCCACAGGGAAAACACGGGCAGTGTCTGAGTGTTGAAGCCGACCGAAACGCCCAGGCTGCCGGCCTTGTTATGCAACACGGTCAACGTATCGCCCTTGGCATCGGCATACGGAACCACGTTGTAAACCGTTTCGTCGTAGTCCTTGGTCGGTGCGCGGTAGGTTTGCCAGTCGGGGAGATCGCCCTTGGCCTTGTCGTTGAACGGCGACACCTGTTTCACCGGCGCAGCGAAACGAGCACCCTGCTCCAGGAACGGAGTGCTGAAGTTACTGTGATACAGCGCCTGGTATTCCTTCGGATAGTCGCCGTTGTTGGTCAGGGTGTCGTTGAGCGCGAACACTACGCTGCCAGGTTCGGTGACCAGTTCGGTCGCGACGGAGAAGTCGACCTTCTTGAACGCCTGCTCTTTCAGTTCGCCGCGCAGGGTGATGGCGTACGGTGGTTTTTCATCGATGTGCAGGGTGACTTTGTTGGCCGGAATGTTGGCGGCCCGACCGTGCAGGGTCAGCAGTTCGCCATTGTCGACGCCCGGGTGGCCGACCCATTCGTATCCGCAGCGGGTGACCAGTTCGTTGAAACCTTCCAGCCAGCCCAGGCCACCACGACCGTTGAGTTCGATGAAGGATGGATTGACCACTTCCTTGACCGGCGAATCCCAGCCCATGCGCACACTGCCGACCGAGGCCTGCAAGACGTTCATTCCGCGAGTCGGCACTACCGAGAGTTTCATCGTGCCGTTATCGATGTCGACGATGCTGACGCCCTCCTGCCGACCGCCGTGCAAGGTGCGCAGGGTAACGCTGAAGGGTTTGTCGGTTTTTATGCCGAGTTGCTGGCTGGTGATCTGCCAGTTCTGGGCGGCTTTGTCGGTGTCGAGCAGAACGTAATCCCAGGCCATGGCGTGGGAGGCAGCGGACAGTGCGCTGAGGGCAACAAAGAGTTTGAGCGGGGTCATGACAGCAGCCTTTCTTGGAGTTGTGCCATTTTTATAGACTTGATGAAACGTTTCAGCAAGCTTAAAAGCGAATCAACGGCGGCAAATGCCAGAAAAGATCCGGGACAAATCGGAAAATCGAGTCGATGCCATCGCGCAGCCCGATGTCGCTTGGCAGTCTTCAAAATGATGTCGTAGTAAAGGCACCCCGCGCCAACACCCAACGCAGACACGTATCCACCCACAAATTCCCTCTTTGCCAGCGGGATAAATAGCCAGCTATTGGTTGACGAAAGTCTGAAGTATTCATTTGAACTTTCGGATTCTTTCGCCACTCGGCCTGTGCCTAACATCGGCTCCACAGCGAACCAGCCTCGGCATCGCTCAGTGGGACCGAGTTACGCAGGGATCCAGATCCAAAGGCCTCTGCCACCACCGACCACTGATCGCTTCGCCGCCTGGTGCCGTCGAAGTGCTTTTGCAGCAGGCCCTGGGATTTTTGAGGATCACCGATGAAGCTGGAAATTTTCCGTACGCTGTGGGGTTACACCGCCAGCAAGGCCCAGGCGCTCGAAGAGCTGCTGCAAGTGGGCTTTGATGGCATGGAAGCGCGCCTGCCACTGGACGCCCGCGAACGGGCTGAGTTTGGCGCCTTTCTCCAGGCCAACCGCCTGGGTTATATCAGCACCGTCTTCAGCGCCTACGACGTGCTGCCGGATCAGTCGGCAACGCCTGCCGTCCACATCAATGACCTCGACCAGAAGCTCGCCTGGGCTGCTGAACTCTCCCCGCGCTTCGTCAACGTGCTGGCGGGCAACGACCGCTGGTCCTTGGCACAACAGGTGGAGTTTTTTGGCCAGGCGCTGGAGCTGGCGCGCAAGCACGGTCAGGTCTGCAGTTTCGAAACCCATCGCTCGCGTTCGCTGTTCAATCCCTGGGTGACCCTGGAGTTGATCCGGCAACTGCCCGATCTGTTGTTCACCAGTGACATCAGCCATTGGGTTGTGACCTGCGAGCGTCTGTTGAATGATCCGGCCGATGATCTGAGCGCGTTCATCGAGCGGGTTCACCATATCCAGGCCCGGGTCGGTTATGACCAGGGGCCACAGGTTCCGCACCCGGCGGCGCCCGAATATGCAAAAGAACTGGCCTTCCATCAGCAGCACTGGGAAAGCATCTGGCGCTCGCAGCAGGCCCGCGGTTACCAGGTCAGCACCCTGACGCCGGAATTCGGTGCCGACGGCTACCTGCATCACCTGCCCTTCACCAATGTCCCGGTCGCCGACCTGTGGTCGTTGAACGTGTGGATGGGCCAGACCGAGCGCGAACACTTCGAGCGTTTCCACCACTCAAGCCATCCTTAGGGAGCCGATGCGTCATGCCTGACAATAAAAACAACAGCGCCAGCACTGACACACTCAAAGCCAACTTCAACAGCATCCCGGTGGTCAACATCGCCGGTCTGTTCAGCTTTGAACTGGAACACCGCCTGGCCGTGGCCGAACAATTGGGGCGTGCCGCCAGCGAAGTCGGGTTTCTCTATATCACCCATCACGGTATCGACCCGCAACTGATCGCCAATCTGCGCAAGGCGGCCAAGGACTTTTTCGACCAGCCCCTCGACGCCAAGATGCGCCACTACATCGGCACCTCGCAGACCCACAAGGGCTTTGTGCCCGAAGGCGAAGAGGTCTATTCCAAGGGCAAGCCGGACCACAAGGAAGCCTTCGACGTCGGCTTCGAAGTCCCGGCCGATGATCCGCTGGTGCTGGCCAACACCCCCTTGCTGGGGCCCAACGACTGGCCGCAGCTGGCAGGTTTCAAGGCATCGGTGCAGGCCTACTATGAAGCGATCTTCGCCCTGGGCCGGCGCCTGTTCGGCGGCTTCGCCCTGACCCTGGGCCTGGAAGAAAACTATTTCGACAGCCTGGTCACCCGTCCGCCGTCCAAGCTGCGCCTGATCCACTACCCGTTCGACGGTGCCGCCCATGACGCACCGGGTCTTGGCGCCCATACTGATTACGAGTGCTTCACCATCCTCCTGGCCGACAAACCCGGCCTCGAGGTGATGAACAATCTTGGCCAATGGATCGATGCACCACCGATTGCCGATGCCTTCGTGGTCAACATCGGCGACATGCTGGAGGTGATGACGGCAGGCGCATTCGTTGCCACTGCGCACCGGGTGCGCAGCGTGAAAGAGGAGCGTTATTCCTTCCCGCTGTTTTATGCCTGTGACTACCACACCCAGATCAAACCGCTGCCCGGGTTCGCCCAGGCCGGCAACGACTACGAAGAGATCACGATCGGCGAACACATGTATGGCCAGGCGCTGCAGACCTATCAGTATCTGCGCCAGAGGGTGGCCAACGGGGAAGTTCAACTGCCAGGCAAGGCACGCAAGCCCGCCAGTTTCGGACATTTGAAAAATCAGGCGCAACCGTCCTGATTGAAGTTTTCAGCTAACCCCCTACCTATGCCGGAGTCAGTAAAAATGAAAAACAATAAAAAGAACCTCTTGTGCCTGGCTGTATTGGCAGCCGGCATGTTCGGAGCCTCGGTGAGCATGGCCGCGTCAGATACGTTCAAGGTCGGCATGGAGATCACCTACCCTCCTTTCGAGTCCTATGACAAGGACAAGAATGTGGTGGGTTCGGACCCCGAGCTGGCAACCGCACTGGCCAAACACATGAACGCCAAGGTGGAGTTCGTCGACACCAAGTTCCCGAGCCTGATCCTGGGCCTGAACTCCGGCAAGTACGACGCGATCATTTCCGGCATGTACATCACCCCGGAGCGCCAGACCCAGGCGCAGACGATTGCGTACGCCAACACCGGTGCCGCGGTCATGGTGCCCCAGGGCAGCGAGATCAATGCGAAAAAACCTGAAGACCTGTGCGGCCTGAAGCTGGGCCTGGAACAGGGCACGACCTGGGTGAAGGAATTCAGGAAGCTGTCCGACGAGTACTGCGTACCGAACAACAAGGGCGCCATCACCGTCAGCGAGTACCCTTCGGCGCCCGAAGTGACCCAGGCCTTGCTGTCCAAGAACATCCAGGCCCAGGTTGAAATCGCCGGTGCCGCCAAGATGATCGCGGAAAAGACCAATGGCCGGGTCGTGATCACCACCGAGCACCCGATCTATCAGCAAACCCTGGGTATTTTCGTCAAGAAAGGTAACGACGCAACCTACCAGGCCGTGCAAAAGGCCTTCGAGGAGACGAAAAAGAGCGGAGAATACGCAGCGATCCTCAAGAAATACGGCCTGGAAGAACCGACCGCCAACTAAGAACCTACCCTTGTAGTCTGGTTATCTGCCGCCCCTGCACGGGGGCGGCAGATCGAGGTGTCCCATGCAATTCGATTGGTCGTATTTCTTCTCCCTGTTCTCCCTGCCGGACTTCTGGAATGCCTGCGTCACGGTCATCCAGCTCAGTGCCCTGGCCTGGTTCATCGGCATGCTGCTGGGTTTTGTCCTGGCCACCGCCAAGCTGTCCCAATCGCCTTTGCTGCGCATTCCCGCAGCGGTCTACATCTGGTTTTTCCGCAGCATCCCGTTGCTGGTGCTGGTGGTGTTCGTCTACAACCTGCCGCAGTTGTTTCCCGGTAGCGGACCGATTCTGTCCAACCCCTTCTACGCAGGGTTGCTGGCCCTGGTGGTCACTGAAGCGGCGTACATGGCGGAGATCCATCGTGGCGGCCTGATTTCCGTGGCCAAGGGCCAGAGGGAAGCCGGACGCGCGCTGGGTGTCGGCGTGCTCGGCATGCAACGCCTGATCGTGATCCCACAGGCTTTCCGTATTTCGCTGCCCACCCTGATCAATGAATACATCACAGTGGTCAAGCTGACTTCGCTGGTCTCGGTCATCTCCCTGACCGAAATCCTCACGGTCGGCCAACGCCTCTATGCCACCAACTTCCTGGTCATGGAAACCCTGGCAGCGGTGGGCGTCTACTACGTGTTGATCGTCACCGTATTCGGCTATTTCCTGCAGCGCCTGGAGCGCTACCTGGACCTGAACTTCCGCAAGCCGCACACACTCGACGCCTCCACTATTGCCAGGTTCAAGGCCAGCGCCGAAGCCTTGCCCGACATTGCGCGCAAAGCCGCAGGCAACAACACAACGCCGATCCTGCAACTGAACAACATCCAGAAGAGCTATGGCACCCACAAGGTGCTGCTGGGTATCGACCTGAATGTCGATTACGGCCAGGTGGTCTCGATCATCGGGCCATCCGGCTCCGGCAAGACGTCGCTGATCCGCACGGTCAACGGCCTGGAAAGCATCGATACCGGCGACATCAAGTTGTTCGGCGAAACCTTCATCGAAGCCTCGGACAAACCCAACGGCTCGCGCCTGCGCAAAGGCGTGCGGCACATCGGCATGGTGTTCCAGAACTTCAACCTGTTCCCTCACCGCACCATCCTCGACAACATCACCCTGGCACCGCGGTACCACGGCCAGCCGGGCGAGCTGAGCGAGCATCGTGCCTATGCGCTGCTGGACAAGGTCGGCCTGCTGGCCCATGCCCACAAGTACCCGCACCAGCTCTCCGGCGGCCAGCAACAGCGCGTGGCGATCGCCCGGGCCTTGGCCATGGAGCCGCAGATCATGCTGTTCGACGAGCCGACCTCGGCCCTCGACCCGGAACTGGTCAACGACGTGCTCAACGTGATCCGCGACCTGGCCAGGGAAGGCATGACCATGCTGATCGTGACCCACGAAATGGACTTTGCCATGTCGATCTCCGATCGAGTGATCTTCATGGAGAACGGCAATATTCAACTCGATGCCGCCCCTGACACCATTCGCTGCGAAGCTGCAGGCGAGAGGGTACGACGCTTCATGGGCATCGGTGCCCGTTCGCCAAACCTGTCTACAGTGGTGGATCACGCATGAATCTTGGAATTGCAGGACGCTGGGCGCTGGTGTGCGCCGCCAGCAAAGGCCTGGGTAAAGCCTGCGCACAGGCACTCGTTACCGAAGGCGTGAACGTGGTGATCACCGCACGGGGCGAAGACACGCTGAATGAAACAGCCCGTCAGCTGAGGGCGATCAATCCTGAAGTGACGGTCATCGCCGTGGCTGGAGACATTTCCACGCCCGAGGGTCGGGCGGCAGCGCTCAAGGCCCATGAGCATTTCGATATCCTGATCAACAACGCCGGCGGCCCTCCTCCCGGGGATTTCCGCGAATGGAATCGCGACGCCTGGCTCAAGGCGCTGGATGCCAACATGTTGACCCCTATCGAGCTGATCAAGGCAACGGTAGACGGCATGGCGGCACGCGGATTTGGCCGGATCATCAACATCACCTCGAGCGCCGTGAAGTCCCCGATCGAAAGCCTGGGTCTGTCCAACGGTGCGCGCAGTGGCCTGACGGGGTTCATTGCGGGGCTGGCCCGGCAAGAAAACATTGCCAGCCGCAATGTGACGATCAACAACCTGCAACCGGGCTCGTTCGACACCGATCGACTGCGCGACAACCTGGTCGCCGCTGCCCACGAAATGGGGCAAGACAGTGAGGCATTCCTTGACGAATGCCGTCGTGAAATTCCTGCCAAACGCTTCGGCTCACCCGAGGAGTTCGGTGCGCTGTGCGCCTTCGTCTGCAGCAGCCATGCAGGCTACCTGACCGGGCAGAACCTGTTGATTGACGGAGGGGCCGTTCGCTCCAGCCAGTGATGACGGCAGGCACCCCCATGCCATTCGTCAGCGCCATTCTCCTGTAGGAGCTGTCGAGTACAACGAGGCTGCGATCTTTTGATTTTCAAAAGCAAGATCAAAAGATCGCAGCCTGCGGCAGCTCCTACAAAAAACGCTGCAGACGCCATGCTCCTGTAGGAGCTGTCGAGTGCAACGAGGCTGCGATCTTTTGATTTTCAGAAGCAAGATCGCAGCCTGCGGCAGTTCCTGCAAGGCTCCCCCTCCCATTCCCTCAGGGCGACGGCAAGTAGTGCATCGTATGGGACTCCCCCATCAACAACGGACGATTCAGTTCCGCACAAGCGCGCAGATAGTCGGCTACCAGGGTGACCCGCTTGAGCTTGCGCAGGTCCTCGCTGTAATACATCCAGAACTGTCGCGTGACTTCCACCTCACCCGGCAGCACTTCGCACAGGCGGGGATCGGGGCCGGCGAGGAAGCAAGGCAGGATGGCCAGCGCCCGCCCTTCCAGGGCTGCATGGTAATGGGCGACCACACTAGTGCTGCGCAGGCGGCAGTTGGCGCCAGGCATCAGGTCGTTCAGGTAGAGCAGCTTGAAGCTGAAGGCCAGGTCTTCGACGTAGGTCACGAACGGGTGGCTGGACAGGTCTTCGCGACAGCCGATCGACGGATGATTGGCCAGGTACTCCGGCGTCGCATACAGGCGCAGGCGGTAGTCGCACAGTCGCGAGCACACGTATGGACCGCGTTCGGGCCGCTCCAGGGTGATGGCGATATCCGCCTCGCGCCGTGACAGGTTGATGAAGTGCGGGACCGGCAAAATGTCCGCCGAGATATTCGGGTAGTGCTCGAGGAAGTGGCTCATCTGCGCCGTGATGAAACAGGTTCCGAAGGCTTCCGTGCAACCAATGCGCAGATGCCCGGAGAGCCCCCCTGTCGTGCCGAAAACCTGCTCGCAAGCCACCAGCAGCGTACTTTCCAGGCTTTCGGCGTGTCCGACCAGACGCTGCCCTTCCACGGTCAGGACGAAGCCTGAGGTGCGCGATTTCTCGAACAGCAAAGCACCCAGGCATTGCTCCAGCGCACGGATGCGCCGCGACACCGTGGTGTAGTCCACTCCCAGGCGTCGGGCCGCTCCGCTGGCGGTGCGCGCACGGGCAACTTCGAGAAAAAAGCGTAGGTCGTCCCAGTTCAGTGGGGGCTGCGTTGTGCGTTTTTGCATATCCATCGGGCTTTTCTGCCAATACATATGGGAAATATGCCCTTATATACTCGCATCTCACCCAACTTGGCCAGCGTCGTTTTCCGGCCAGGAAAGTCCCCTCCCCAATAATAAATAACGAGGGCTGACAGCATGAGCGCATGGCTAAACACCGGCCTGCACGCCGGACACAAACAACTGCGCAACAGCGCAGTCGCGACCACGGTTCTCGCCCGCCATTGGCTCGATCCTCTGCTCGCTTCGCAGCCGATCAGGCCCGCCCTCCTGCACCGCCCACTCGCCTTCGAAAGATCATCCGGGCGGCAATAACCCCAGCACATCCGCATTCAGGTGGCGTCCCGCGTCGGGTCGCTGCCCGGGTACCCGTACGCCCCTCAAAAGGCCGAACGACAAAAACAACTAGAAAAACGGAGCCTCACCATGACGACTGACCATCCGAACCACGCCCAGACTTGTGTACGGGTCAGGGCCAACCCCAAGTTCCAGCGCCTGGCGCGTCAGCGCGCACTGCTGGCCTGGACACTGAGCGGCGCGGTCCTGGCGATTTATTACAGCTTCATCATGGTGGTGGCTTTCGCTCCCGCCTGGCTGCACCTGCCGCTGTATGACGGCAGCCACCTCAGCCTCGGCATGCCAATTGGCGTGACGATCATCCTGTTGTCCTGGCTACTCACCGCCTGGTACGTGCACAGCGCCAACACCCGCTTCGACGTGCTCAGCTCGCAGATCCTCCAGGAGTCCCGCGCATGAAACGCCTGTCCGCCCTTCTCGCTCTTTGCCCACTGCTGGCCAATGCCGACGCCATCACCGCAGAGAAGCAACCGCTCAACCTGCACGCCATCGGCATGTTTTTCGTCTTCGTCCTCGCCACGTTGCTGATCACCTGGTGGGCGGCCCGCCGCACCCGCTCCGCCGCCGATTTCTACAGCGCCGGTGGCGGTATCACCGGCTTTCAGAATGGACTGGCAATCGCCGGAGACTACATGTCGGCCGCCACTCTGCTGGGCCTGTCGAGCCTGGTCTTCGCCAAGGGTTACGACGGCTTCGTCTACATCATCGGCTTCTTTGTCGGCTGGCCGATCGTCACCTTCCTGATGGCCGAGCGCTTGCGCAATCTGGGCCGCTACACCTTCGCCGACATCGTCTCCTACCGCCTCGATCAAACCCGCGTGCGCAGCTTCGCCGCCCTCGGATCGCTGACCGTAGTGTGCTGCTATCTGGTGGTACAGATGGTCGGTGCCGGCCAACTGATCAAGCTGCTGTTCGGTCTCGACTACCGCACGGCGGTGGTGGTGGTCGGACTGTTGATGCTGGTCTACGTGATCTTCGGCGGCATGCTCGCCACCACATGGGTACAGATCACCAAGGCAGTCCTGCTGCTGGCGGGCGGCACCACCCTGGTGCTGATGGCCCTGAGTCGCTTCGACTTCAGTTTCGAGACGCTGGCGGCCCAGGCGGTGGCGGTGCATGCCAGCGGTGTGCAGATCATGGGCCCGGGCACCTTGCTGGCTGACCCGATCAACGCTGTGTCCCTATCCCTCGGCCTGGTCTTCGGCATTGCCGGCCTGCCGCACATCCTGATGCGCTTCTTCACTGTGCCGAATGCCAAGGAGGCACGTAAATCGGTGCTGTTCGCCACGGTGTTCATCGGTTTCTTCTTCCTGGTGGTCTGCGTCCTGGGCTATACCGCCATCGTCATCGTCGGCACGGATCCGCAGTACTACGTCGATGGCAAGCTCGGCGGGGCCATGATCGGCGGCGGCAACATGGTGGCCATGCACCTGGCGAAGGCGGTGGGCGGCAACCTGTTTCTCGGTTTCCTCTCTGCCGTGGCGTTCGCCACCATTCTCGCGGTGGTAGCTGGCCTGGCCCTGGCGGGGGCCTCGGCCATCTCCCATGACCTTTACGCGTCGGTATTTAAGAAAGGCAGCGCCGACGAGAAACAGGAAATGCGCGTGTCACGCATCGCCACCGTTTGCCTGGGCATCGTGGCGATTGCCCTCGGCATTCTGTTCGAGGGCCAGAACATCGCCTTCCTGGTCGGCCTGACGTTCGGCATCGCCGCCTCGGCGAATTTCCCGGTACTGATCATGTCCATGTACTGGGGCGGCCTGACCACCCGCGGCGCCCTCTATGGCGGCCTGACCGGCCTGGTCAGCGCCCTGGCCCTGGTGATCGGCTCGCCGTCGGTATGGGTCGGTGTACTGGGTCATGCCCAGGCGCTGTTCCCTTACGACCAGCCGGCGCTGTTCTCCATGCCACTGGCCTTCCTCGTCATAGTGGTCGCCTCCAGGCTTGACCGCAGCGAACGCGCCGACCGCGAACGCGCTGCCTATGCCGACCAGTTCGTCCGTGCCCAGACCGGCCTTGGAGCGGCCATGGCCAGCAGTCACTGACGCTGATTTTTCCGGGGCTGACGCCCCGAGCGCGAGTCCGCTCCTTTGCTTCGCGCTTTTTTACATCCGTCCTGCGCCGCTCGGCGCAGGACACCCCCAATAGCGCCCTTCCCTCGCCACTCCAAGTGGCGCGGGAGCGGCTCGTCGACAACAAAAAAACAACAGGCCTCCAATGAAACCTACCACCCTCACTCTGTTCCTGGCCAGCAGCGGCCTCGCTGCACAGGCACATGCCGACTTCCTGGCAGACAGCACGGCCAGGCTGGAGATGCGCAACTTCTACTTCAACCGCGACTTCCGCCAGGCTAATGCCGCCCAGTCCAAGCAAGAAGAATGGGCCCAGGGATTCCTGCTGCGCTACGAATCCGGCTATACCGACGGCACGGTCGGCTTCGGTATCGATGCCCTCGGCCAACTCGGGGTCAAGCTCGATTCCAGCCCCGATCGCGCCGGCTCTGGCCTGCTCAAGCGCGACAGCCAGCCACCCAGGCGCGCCAAGGACGAGTATGGCGAACTGGGCCTGACGGCCAAGTTCAAAGCGTCCAACAGCGTGCTCAAGCTCGGCACCCTGACCCCGAAGCTGCCGGTGCTGCTGGCCAATGATTCGCGCCTGTTGCCGCAAACATTCCGCGGTGGCCAGTTGAACGTTCAGGAGATCAAAGGCCTCAGCGTCGACGCGGGGCGCGTGGATCGGGTCAACCAGCGCGACTCCTCGGACTACGAGAAAATGACCATCACCACCACCGGCGCCAAGGGCATTGTCGGCGCCCAGGCCCGCAGCGACGCCTTCAATTTCGCCGGCCTGGCCTACCAGTGGAACGAGCGGCTGAACACGGGCTACAACTACGGCGGCCTGGACGACTTCTATCACCAGCACCAGTTCAGTCTGGTCCACGTCCTGCCGCTGGGCACAGGCCAGACGCTCAAGAGCGACCTGCGCTACGCCCGCTCCACCGACGATGGCCACAGCAACATCGACAACAATGCCTTCGGCGCCATGTTCACCTATGCCCTCGGCGGCCATGCCTTCGGTCTCGGTTACCAACGCATGAGCGGCGACACCGGCTTTGCCTACGTCAATGGCACCGACGCCTACCTGGTCAACTTTGTGCAGATCAACGATTTCGCCAACAAGGACGAGCGCTCCTGGCAGGCGCGCTACGACTACAACTTCGCGGCCCTCGGCGTTCCCGGCCTGACCTTCATGACCCGCTACCTATCCGGCGACAGCATCGACCTGGGCGCCGGCAAGCCCGACGGCCACGAATGGGAGCGCGACACCGACATCGGCTACGTGCTCCAGAGCGGCCCGCTGAAAAACCTCGGTCTCAAGTGGCGCAACGCTACGGTGCGCACCGCCCACTTCGGTAACGACCTCAACGAAAACCGCCTGATCCTCAGCTATACCCTGGCACTCTGGTAAGTCCCCGCACAAGGCGTGCGCGACCTGCATCGCTTGACGGTGCGGGCAGTGCACGCCTTGTGCATTTCTGTCGATTCAACGATGCAGCAGGCCCATGCTTTTTTGCACAACATACGGGATTTTTTGAGCATTCTTATTTGATTTATGCCTGCCTATACTCGATTCAACCACCTGGCCATGAACCCGGTCAGTCCCAATAAAAATAAATAGGGCACCCACCGTGAAGCTATCTTTGCTTGCCGTCGTCTCCCCACTTCCAGGTACCCGCGCGCTTCTTGGGGGCCTCCAATGAACAACCACTGCCAACCCTTCCTGGCCGCTCGTGATTTCCTGCTGGCCCACCGTACCGACTACGCCACCGCCGTACGTGACTTCCGCTGGCCGCAGTTGCACGAATTCAACTGGGCCCTGGATTACTTCGATGCCATGGCCGAGGGCAACCAGGCCAATGCCCTGTGGATCGTCGAAGAGGACGGCAGCGAACAACGCTACAGCTTCCAGCAACTGGCCGCGCGCTCCAACCAGGTGGCCAATCACCTGCGTGCCCTCGGCGTGCGCCGCGGCGAACGCATCCTGCTGATGCTCGGTAACGATGTCGCCCTGTGGGAAACCATGCTGGCCGCCTTCAAACTCGGCGCCGTGGTCATTCCCGCTACCGCTCTGCTGACCCCCGATGACCTGCGCGACCGCATCGAGCGTGGCCATGTTCGCCACCTGGTGGTCGGTAGCGCCCATGTCGACAAGTTCGACGGGCTGGGTGAAGACTGCAGCCGCATCTGCGTCGGCCCGTCCCCCGCCGGCTGGACCCCGCACAGCGCCGCCAGCGAGCATTCCGAGCAGTTCGAAACAGAGGGTCGCACACTGGCCACCGACCCGATGCTGCTGTACTTCACCTCCGGCACCACCTCCAAGCCGAAGATGGTGTTGCACAGTCACCAGAGTTACCCGGTCGGCCACCTCTCGACCATGTACTGGATTGGCCTGCAGCCGGGCGACCTGCACCTGAACATTTCGTCCCCGGGCTGGGCCAAGCACGCCTGGAGCTGCCTCTTTGCACCCTGGAATGCCGGTGCCTGCATCTTCATCCACAACACCGCACGCTTCAGCGCGCCAGCCCTGCTCGGCGTGCTCGAGCGCTATGGCGTCACCAGCCTGTGCGCGCCGCCTACCGTGTGGCGCATGCTGATCCAGGAAGACCTGGCCAGTTACAAGACTCGCCTGCGCCTGCGCGAACTGGTGGGCGCCGGTGAGCCGCTCAACCCGGAGATCATCGAGCAGATCCTGCATGCCTGGGGCCTGTTGCTGCGCGACGGCTTCGGCCAGTCGGAAACCACCGCACTGGTCGGCAACACGCCTGGCCAGCGGCTCAAGCCGGGCTCCATGGGCCGTCCGTTGCCGGGCTACCGGGTGACCATGCTCGATCCCGATGGCGTGCCGGGTAACGAAGGCGAAGTGGCCCTGCCGCTGGACGTACGCCCGCTCGGCCTGATGCTGTGCTACGAGGACAGCCCGGAAAAGACCGCCGAAGTGATGCGCGACGGCTACTACCGCACTGGTGACACCGCACAGATCGACGACGAGGGCTACATCACCTTCGTCGGCCGTGCCGATGATGTGTTCAAGGCCTCCGACTACCGCATCAGCCCCTTCGAACTGGAAAGCGCGCTGATCGAACACCCGGCGGTGATGGAAGTGGCCGTGGTGCCAAGCCCCGACCCCGTGCGCCTGGCAGTGCCCAAGGCCTATCTGATCCTGGCCCATGACGCACAGGGCAGTCACGAACTGGCCGGCAGCATCCTCGCGTTCGCCCGCGAGCACCTGGCGCCCTACAAGCGGGTACGGCGCATCGAATTTGTCAGCGAGCTGCCCAAGACCATCTCCGGAAAGATCCGCCGGGTGGAACTGCGGCAAATGGAAGTGCTACGTCGCCAGGGCGACGCACGTGGCCCGCAGGAATACTTCGAAGAAGACTTCCCGCAACTCAAAGGCTGACCCCCGGGGCCGGCATGCCGGCCCCTCCCCCGAATTCAAACCCGACCACTCGGCCAACCACGCCGAGGGGACTCATTCGACCCAACGAAAGCAGGCAGGACCCGTAAATGACCTCTTCCATCGTTCCCAGCGTCAAGCTTCTCATCAACGGCGAATTCGTCGAATCGCGCAGCACCCAGTGGCGCGACGTGGTCAACCCGGCCACCCAGGAAGTCCTGGCCCGTGTGCCCTTCGCCACCGCCGAGGAAATGAACGCCGCCGTGGCCAGCGCCAAACAAGCCTTCAAGACCTGGCGCAAGACCCCGATCGGTGCCCGTGCCCGTGTGTTCCTCAAGTACCAGCAGTTGATCCGCGAGAACATCAAGGAACTGGCCGCCCTGCTTACCGCCGAGCAGGGCAAGACCCTGCCGGATGCCGAAGGTGACGTGTTCCGCGGCCTGGAAGTGGTCGAGCACGCCGCCAGCATCGGCAATTTGCAGATGGGCGAACTGGCCAACAACGTGGCCAACGGCGTCGACACCTACACCCTGCTGCAGCCGCTGGGCGTGTGCGCCGGGATCACCCCGTTCAACTTCCCGGCGATGATCCCGCTGTGGATGTTCCCGATGGCCATTGCCACCGGCAACACCTTCGTCCTCAAGCCATCCGAGCAGGATCCGCTGGTGACCATGCGCCTGGTGGAACTGGCCCTGGAGGCCGGTGTGCCCAAGGGCGTGCTCAACGTCATCCACGGCGGCGTCGACGCGGTGAACCTGATCTGCGACCACCCGGACATCAAGGCCGTGTCCTTCGTCGGCTCGACCAAGGTCGGCACCCACGTCTACAACCGTGCCACCCAGAACGGCAAGCGCGCGCAGTGCATGATGGGCGCAAAAAACCATGCCATCGTCCTGCCTGATGCCAACAAACAACAGACCCTGAACAACCTGCTGGGCGCTTCCTTCGGCGCTGCCGGCCAGCGCTGCATGGCCCTGCCCGTGGTGATCCTGGTGGGTGAAGCGCAGACCTGGCTGCCGGACCTGATCGAACGAACCAAGACCCTCAAGATCAATGGCGGCACCGAGCCGGGCACCGACATCGGCCCGGTGATTTCCTGCGCCGCCCTGGAGCGCGTCAACGGCCTGATCGCCAGCGGCATCGAAGAAGGCGCGAAGCTTGAACTGGATGGACGCAACCCGAGCGTGCCGGGCTACCAGGACGGCAACTTCGTCGGCCCGACGATTTTCTCCGGCGTCACCGCGCAAATGTCGGTGTACCGCGAAGAGATCTTCGGCCCGGTGCTGTGCGTCATGCACGCCACCAACCTGGACGAGGCGATCGAGATCATCAACGCCAACCCGAACGGCAACGGCACTGCCCTGTTCACCCGCTCCGGCGCAGCCGCGCGGCACTTCCAGGAAGAGATCGACGTCGGCCAGGTCGGCATCAACGTACCAATCCCGGTACCGGTCCCGCTGTTCTCCTTCTCAGGTTCCCGCGCCTCCAAGCTGGGCGACCTGGGCCCGTACGGCAAGCAAGTGGTGACCTTCTACACCCAGACCAAGACGATCACCCAGCGCTGGTTCGACGAGGACGACACCGGCGGCGCGGTGAACACCACCATCACCCTGAAATGATCTTTGCCGGCCGGCGCCTTGCGTCGGCCGACGACAAGCGCGCGCAGGATTTCCTGCGCCACTGCCCCCTTTCGTAAAGGTAGCCAACATGCATATCGGATTTCTCGGCCTGGGCAACATGGGCGGCCCAATGGCTCGCAACCTGCTCAAGGCCGGCCACAGTTTGACCGTCTTCGATCCCTTCCCCCAGGCGGTCGCCGCCCTGGTGGAGGCCGGCGCCAGCGCCGCCGACTCACCCGCGGCCGTGGCCAAGGCCAGGGTTGAGGTGATCATCACCATGCTGCCGACCGCCGAGCACGTGAAGCAGGTCTATCGCGGCAAGGATGGCCTGCTGGCCAATATCGGCCCGGGCGTGCTGTTGATCGACAGTTCGACCATCGACCCGCTGAGCACCCGCGAGGTGGCCAAATACGCCCTTGCCCAAGGCAACCCGATGCTCGACGCGCCGGTATCCGGCGGCACCGGCGGTGCGGCGGCCGGCACCCTGACCTTTATGGTCGGCGGCCCGGACAGCGTGTTCGACCAGGCCTTGCCGATCCTCTCGGCCATGGGCAAGAACATTGTGCACTGCGGTGCAGCAGGCAACGGCCAGGTGGCCAAGATCGCCAACAACATGCTGCTCGGCATCTCCATGGTCGGCGTCGCCGAAGCCATGGCCCTGGGGGTGGCCCTCGGGATCGACGCCAAGGTGCTGGCCGGGATCATCAATACCTCCACCGGTCGCTGCTGGAGCTCGGAGGTCAACAACCCGTTCCCAGGCGTACTGGAAAACGCGCCGGCCTCACGGGGCTACAGCGGCGGCTTTGGCAGCGACCTGATGCTCAAGGACCTGGGCCTGGCCACTGAAGCGGCCCGGCATGCGCGCCAACCGGTCGCGCTCGGTGCCGTAGCCCAGCAGCTGTACCAGACCTTCAGCCTGCAAGGTAACGGCGGCCTGGACTTCTCCGCCATCATCAACCTGTTCCGCGGAGAAGCCTGAACATGAGCGAGCAGCAAGCCCCGGTGTTGGCCAGCGTACGCAACCGTGTCGGCCACCTGACACTGAATCGGCCAAGCGCGTTGAACACCCTGGACCTGCCCATGGTGCGTCTGCTCTGCCGGCACCTGTGGGCGTGGGAGCAGGACCCGGAGATCGTTGCCGTGACCCTTCGCGGCGCCGGTGAAAAGGCCTTCTGCGCCGGTGGCGACATCCGCATGCTGTACGACAGCTACAAGGCCGGCGACAACCTGCATGAGCTGTTCCTCGAGGAGGAGTACGCCCTGGACGAGTACCTGCACGGCTACACCAAGCCAGTGCTGGCGCTGCTCGATGGTTTTGTCCTCGGTGGCGGCATGGGCCTGGCCCAGGCCGCCTCGTTGCGGGTGATCACCGAACGCACGCGGATGGGCATGCCGGAAGTCGGCATCGGCTTTTTCCCCGATGTCGGCGGCAGCTATTTCCTGTCGCGCCTGCCAGGTGAACTGGGAACCTATCTGGGTATCACCGGCTGCCAGGTGCGTGCCGCCGATGCCCTCTATGCGAACCTTGCCGACTACTACCTGCCCAGCGAACGGCTGGCCGAGCTGGATGCCTGCCTCGACCACCTGAACTGGACCGCTGCGCCCGTCGAAGACTTGCAGGACCTGCTCGCCGACATGGCCACCGAGCGACTTGCCGGTTCCGAGCTCAAGGCCTGTCGCCAGGCGATCGACGAGTATTTCGCCTTGCCCGATGTCCCGGCCATTCACGCCGCGCTGCAGCGCGAACAACGCCCCGAGCTGCAAGACTGGGCCGAGCAGACGGTGAAGCTGCTCGACAGCCGCTCGCCATTGGCGATGGCCACGACGCTCGAGTTGTTGCGCCGTGGTCGTGACCTGAGCCTGGCCGAGTGCTTCGCCCTTGAGTTGCACCTGGACTACCAGTGGTTCGACAAGGGCGACCTGATGGAGGGTGTGCGCGCCCTGATCATCGACAAAGACAAGTGCCCACGCTGGAACCCGCCAACCCTGACAGAACTGGCACCTGCCCGGGTGCAAGCCTTCTTCAACGACTTTGAACGCGCCTCCGGCAAGCCCGTACGCACCGCCTGATCGGCAGGAGACTTTGCAATGCACGATATCGAACTGACCGAAGAACAACGCATGATCCGCGACATGGCGCGCGACTTCGCCCGAAGCGAAGTCGCGCCGCATGCCCAGGCCTGGGAGAAGGCCGGCTGGATCGATGACGCCGTGGTGGCGCAGATGGGCGAGCTGGGCCTGCTGGGCATGGTCGTGCCGGACACCTGGGGCGGCAGCTATACCGACTATGTGGCCTACGCCCTGGCCGTTGAAGAAATCTCGGCCGGCGACGGTGCCCTCGGCGCGCTGATGAGCATCCACAATTCGGTGGGCTGCGGCCCGCTGCTGAAATACGGCACCCCTGCGCAGCAGGACAGTTGGCTGCCGCTGCTGGTCACTGGTCAAGCGATCGGCTGCTTCTGCCTGACCGAGCCACAGGCCGGCTCCGAGGCGCACAACCTGCGTACCCGTGCCGAACTGCGCGACGGTCAGTGGATTCTCAACGGTGCCAAGCAGTTCGTCAGCAACGGGGAGCGGGCCAAGCTGGCCATTGTCTTCGCCGTCACTGATGCGCAACTGGGCAAGAAAGGGCTGTCGGCCTTCCTGGTCCCCACTGACAACGCCGGATTCGTGGTCGACCGACGCGAACACAAGATGGGCATCAAGGCCTCCGATACCTGCGCGGTGACCTTGAACAACTGCAGCATTCCCGAAGCCAACCTGCTGGGTGAACGCGGCAAAGGCCTGGCCATTGCCCTGTCGAACCTGGAAGGCGGCCGCATCGGCATCGCCGCCCAGGCCCTGGGCATCGCCCGCGCCGCCTTCGAGGCTGCCCTGGGCTATGCCCGCGAACGCGTCCAGTTCGGCAAGCCGATCATCGAACACCAAAGTGTGTCCAACCTGCTCGCCGACATGCACACCCGACTCAACGCCAGCCGCCTGATGGTTCTGCATGCCGCGCGCCTGAAAAGCGCCGGGCAACCGTGCCTGTCCGAAGCCTCCCAGGCCAAGCTGTTCGCCTCGGAAATGGCCGAACGCGTGTGCTCCAGCGCCCTGCAGATCCATGGCGGCTACGGCTACCTGGAAGATTACCCGGTGGAACGCTACTACCGAGACGCGCGCATCACCCAGATCTACGAAGGCTCCAGCGAAGTCCAGCGCCTGCTGATCGCCCGCGAACTGAGCCACTACGCACTCTGACCCCCTCGAGCCGGACGCCATTGCCGCCTCCGGCTTTCACCTGCCTTCCCTCTCGCGGAGTTGCCCATGCCCGGCTTGCGCAATATTTCCATTAGCCGACGTCTGTGGCTGATTTTGCTGACATCCATCCTGATGCTGCTGATTCTCGCCGGACTGATGCTCAAGCAGAGCCATGACGACCTTTATGCGGCCAAGGCGCTGAAAACCCGCCACGTGGTCGAGACCGCCAGCGGCATCCTGCGCCACTTCCAAAGCCTGGAAGGCCAGGGCCTCAGTCGTGAGCAGGCGCAGCAACAAGCCATCGCGGTCATGCGCGACTTGCGCTACGACCGTCAGGACTACTTCTGGCTCGAAGACCTCGACACACGCATGGTCATGCACCCCAATGCCAAGCTCGAGGGCAAGCGCATGGCCGGTACACTCGATCCGGACGGCAAGGCGCTGTTCGACGAAATGGTCGCCACCGCCAAACGCGATGGCGCCGGGCTGGTGCACTACCGCTGGCCCAAGCCGGGTTCCGACGCGCCGGTGGAGAAGGTTTCCTACGTCGAGTTGTTCAAGCCCTGGGGCTGGATTGTCGGCTCGGGCATCTACATCGACGACGTGCAGGTCGAGTTCCGCCGCCAACTGCTCCAGGCTTTTGTCATATTGCTGACGATCACCCTGATGCTCAGTGCGCTGATCCTGCTGATTGCCCGCAGCATCGCCTCGCCACTGGCGCGGGTGGTCGATGCCATGGAGAACATCGCCAGCGGCGAAGCCGATTTGACCCGCCATCTGGATAACCGCTGGCGCGATGAACTGACAGACTTGAGCCGCCATTTCAACGTGTTCACCAACAAGCTGCGTGGCGTAATCGGACAGTCCATGCAGTCCGCCGACAGCCTGGACCAGGCTTCGAAGTCGCTCGGTGAAATCGCCGCCGATAGCCAGAACCACAGCCAGCAGCAATCGCAGCAGATGGAGCTGGTCGCCACCGCCATCCATGAGGTCTCCTACGCCGTGCAGGAAGTGGCCAGGAACGCCGAGCACGCAGCCAACGAAGTTCGCCAGGCCGAAGAACAGGCACGCCGGGGCCAGAACAACATCGACAGCAGCCTGCTCCAGATCGACCAGTTGTCCGATACCATCGGCCAGGCCGTCGAGGTAATCCAGAGCCTGGCCCGGGAAAGCACCCAGATCGGCAGCGTGCTGGAAGTGATCCGCGCCATCGCCGAGCAGACCAACCTGCTCGCCCTGAACGCCGCCATCGAGGCGGCGCGCGCTGGCGAACAGGGTCGCGGCTTCGCGGTGGTGGCCGACGAAGTGCGCCTGCTGGCCCAGCGCACCCAGCAGTCCACCGCGCAAATCCAGGACATGATCGAGCGCCTGCACGGCAATTCGCAAGCCGCGGTGGATGTCATCAATGTCAGCAGCCAGGCCGCTCGACAAACCGTGGAGCAGGCCCACCAAACGGCTGAAAGCCTGCACCAGGTACTCGGCGCGCTGCGCAACGTCACTGAACTGAACGCCTCGATCGCCAGCGCCACCCTGGAGCAGTCACACGTGGTCGAAGACATCAACCAGAATGTGACCCGAGCAGCCTCTCTGGCCCACGAAAATGCTCAGGCAGCAGACCGTTCCAACGCGGCGAGCCAGGAACTGGGCCAACTGGCGGGTCAGCTCAATCGGCTGTTGGGGCAATTTCGCGTATGAGGTGGATGAGCAACATGCAGACTTCCGGATCCCTTTTTGCCATGCCTGTCGACGAAGCGCGCAACTCGCGCTACCTGGAAACGCGGCACAAGGCGGTCGAGCTGTTCGCCAGGCACGGTTTCAGCCGGGTCAGCATGCGCGACCTGGCCACTGGCCTGGGGATCACGGCCGGCTCCCTCTACAACCACATCGATAACAAAGAGGCACTGCTGTTTGAACTGATCGAGGAGCTCTACGAAGCGTTGCTTGATGGCGCCCGCCTGGTGACCCGGCGCAAATCCGCCCCCACTGCACGACTGCACGGCCTGCTCGAGGCGCACCTGCGGCTCCACGAGCGCATGGCCGCGCATTTCCGCCTGGCTGAGTACGACCTCCATTGTTTGAGCTGCGAACAGCAGGCCTCGATCCTGACCCTGCGCGGACGCTACGAGGAGCACCTGGTGGAGGCCATAGAGCAACTCACTGGTAAACCGGCTGGCGCCACCCTGCGCGCGACCATGAACGGCATCGTATCCCTGCTCAATCAGCTGCCGGCCTGGGTCGGGAAGCCCCAGGCCGGCATTGGAGCACGCCGCAAGCTGCTGCATGAGATGGTGATGAGCACGCTGCAGGGGGCATTGCGTGCAACTGAGGCCGCAGACCTTACACGCCCGGAAAAGCCAACGCTCCAGAGCTTATGAAGCATGCAGTGGCCAAGCGAAGCCTTGGCCATCAGCCCTATGACTTTGCAGCGACGGCACCCCTGCCGATCAGCCTGTGAACCGAACGAGCGCCGCCAAAAAAACTCTTTCGCCCCCCGGAAAAATCATTGCGAAACCCCCGCAGAAACGCTCACCAGTGCCTGGAGCGATCGGGCACAGGTGCACGTTGTCACGCCCGAGACTGATATGTTTATTTTCAGTTGTGTTGCATATAGATTTTTATTGTGTCATTTATAGCCTCGCCGATCACAGGACTGATCCACCGCGCCAACCCGGATGGCGGGCACCCGTTCCCCCAATGCCCTCCAGGGAGTCAACAATATGAACAAGACAGAACTTCTAGGTGCTCTGGCGCTATGCGCTTTCAGCTTTCTGGCACATGCCGACGAAGACAGCCTGCGTATCGGTATCGAAGCCGCCTACCCGCCCTTCTCCTTCAAGACACCGGAGGGCAACGTCAGCGGGTTCGATTACGACATCGGCAACGCCTTGTGCGAAGAAATGAAGGTCAAGTGCGAATGGGTCATTCAGGAGTTCGACGGCATGATCCCGTCGCTCAAAGTGCGCAAGATCGATGCCGTGCTGTCGTCGATGTCCATCACCGAAGACCGCATGAAGTCCGTGGACTTCAGCAAAAAGTACTACCACACGCCGGGCAAGTTCGCGATGAAGGCC
Organism: Pseudomonas sp. GM33; assembly: GCF_000282295.1. Lineage (NCBI taxonomy): Bacteria > Pseudomonadati > Pseudomonadota > Gammaproteobacteria > Pseudomonadales > Pseudomonadaceae > Pseudomonas > Pseudomonas sp. GM33. Next base: position 39,067 of record NZ_AKJO01000143.1, on the reverse strand, counting down.
GGCAATGTGATCAACGATCCTCTGGTCGACCTCAAGGGCAAGAATCTCGGCGTGCAACGCTCCTCGACCTACGATCGCTTTGCCACCGAGCAACTGGAAAAAGCCGGCGTCGTCGTGGTGCGCTACTCCTCGCAGAATGAAGCCTTCCTCGACCTCGCCTCGGGTCGCCTGGACGCCACCCTCGCCGACATCGTCAACACCGACGAGAGCTTCATCAAGACAGCGGCTGGCCAGGGTTTCGCATTGACCGGGCCCGACATCAACGATCCGAAATATTTTGGCCGGGGCGCCGGGATCGCCGTGCGCAAAGGCGACAGTGCCAACGTTGCGCGCCTGAGTGCCGCGATCGATGCCATTCGCGCCAACGGCAAGTACCAGCAAGTGATGGCCAGGTACTTCGCGTTCGATATCTACGGCGAGTAAGCCAGCCCCCTGAAACCTGACCCCGGCGCCGGCCCCTGCAGGCGTCTGCCGGGGCTTGTCCTGCGCGCCTCACGGCGCTCGCTTGAGGAACTTCATCATGCTCCACGGCTACGGATCGAGCATTCTCGATGGCGCCTGGCTGACCATCAACCTGGCCTTGACCTCCATGTCCCTGGCGATTGCCCTGGGCCTGATCGGTGCGGCCTTTCGCCTGTCGCCGCTCAAATGGCTGGCCCTGCTCGGGGAAAGCTACACCACCCTGATTCGCGGCATTCCAGACCTGGTGCTGATCCTGCTGATCTTCTACGGCGGCCAGGACCTGGTGAACCGCCTCGCCCTGGCGCTCGGTTACACCCGCTATATCGACATCAACCCCTACATCGCCGGCGTCTGCACCATGGGTTTCATTTTTGGCGCCTACCTCTCGGAAACCTTTCGCGGCGCCTTCATGGCGATCCCCAAAGGCCAGGCCGAAGCCGGCGTGGCCTATGGCATGGGCGGTGCGCAGGTGTTCTGGCGAATCCTGGTACCGCAGATGATTCGTTTCGCCATTCCCGGGTTCACCAACAACTGGTTGGTACTGACCAAATCCACCGCGCTGATCTCGGTGATCGGCTTGCAGGACATGATGTTCAAAGCCAAGAACGCAGCGGATGCCACACACGAGCCCTTCACGTTTTTCCTCGCGGTGGCGGCGCTGTACCTGATGCTCACCAGCCTGTCCTTGCTGGTGCTGCGCTATCTGGAAAAACACTATTCGGTCGGCATCAAAGCCGCCGAATTGTGAGGGGAGCCACCCATGATTCTCGACTACAACCTGATCTGGGAAAACCTGCCGCTGTACTTCAACGGCGCCTTGTTGACCCTCAAAGTCCTGCTGATTTCCCTGGCCCTGGGCCTGGTATTGGCGATTCCGCTGGCGCTGATGCGGGTCTCGCGATCGCCGCTGATCAACTTCCCGGCCTGGCTCTACACCTACGTGATTCGCGGCACGCCGATGCTGGTGCAGTTGTTCCTGATCTATTACGGCCTGGCGCAGTTCGAAGCGGTGCGCCAAAGCGCGCTCTGGCCTTACCTCTCCAGCGCCACCTTTTGTGCCTGCCTGGCCTTCGCGATCAACACCAGCGCCTACAGCGCAGAGCTGCTGGCCGGCAGCCTGAAGTCTACCAACCACGGCGAGATCGAAGCCGCCAGGGCCATGGGCATGTCCCGCCTGACCCTGTACCGGCGCATTCTCATGCCGTCGGCCTTGCGCCGGGCATTGCCGCAGTACAGCAACGAAGTGCTGATGATGCTGCAAACCACCAGCCTGGCCTCCATCGTCACCCTCGTCGACATCACCGGGGCCGCGCGAACTGTCAGCTCACGGTTCTACCTGCCGTTCGAGGCGTTTATCACCGCCGGCCTCATCTACCTCGCCCTGACCTTCATTCTGGTGCGTCTGTTCAAGCTGGCCGAGTGCCGCTGGCTGGCGTACCAGGCACCGCGCAAGCACTAAGGAGCTGACATGGAGCACATTCAATACCTGTTGCCGTGGAGTGCCTCGGGCACCGAACGCACGCTGTCGCTGTTCCGCTTTGGCAGTGGACCACGCAAGGCCTACATCCAGGCGTCGTTGCATGCCGACGAATTGCCGGGGATGCGCGTCGCCGTCGAACTCAAGCGCCGTCTGCTGGAACTGGAAACCCAAGGCCGCCTGACCGGGGTGATCGAGTTGGTGCCCATGGCCAACCCGATCGGTATCGCCCAAATGTTCCAGGCCACCCATCAGGGGCGCTTCGAGTTCTCCAGCGGCAAGAACTTCAATCGCGACTTCCCGGAGTTGGTCGATGCCGTTGCACCGCTGCTGGAAGGCAAACTGGCAGACGATGCCGACACCAACATCGCCCTGATCCGCCGCGCCATGGGCGATGCCCTCGCTGCCATGCCGGCACCGGCCTCGGAACTCGACGGCCTGCGCCGCCTGTTGCTGCAGCATGCCTGTGACGCCGATGTGGTGCTGGACCTGCACTGTGACTTCGAATCGATCATGTTGCTGTATGCGATGCCGCAACACTGGCCACGCTTGCAGTCCCTGGCCGCACGCCTCGGTGCGGAGGTCACGTTGCTGGCCGAAGGTGCCGGCGGCAGCGCCTTCGACGAAGCCTGCGCCATTGCCTGGCGGCGCCTGGCCGAGCGGTTTCCCGAAGCCAACATTCCCCTGGCATGCGCGGCCACCACCATCGAATTGCGCGGCATGGCCGACACCGGGCGCGAGCAATGCGTCGACAGTGCCCAAGCCATTCTCGGCTATCTCGCCGAACAGGGCCTGATCCGCGGTGACTGGCCAGCGGCACCGCCGAGCCGCTGCCAGGCCATGCCATTCGCCGGCGCCCAGTACGCCTGTGCGCCCCATCCCGGTGTGGTGAGCTTTCTGCAACCGCTGGGCGCGCAGGTCAAGGTCGGCGATCCGCTGTTCGAGGTCATCGACCCGCTGACCGACCGCCATAGCGTGGTCAGCGCCAGCACCGACGGCATTCTCTATGCCCGCGAACGCCTGCGTTTTGCCCAGCCCGGATTGTGGCTGGCCAAAGTGGCAGGCATCACCCCCATTCGCCAGGGTCGCTTGCTCAGCGACTGATTCCAGAGAGTTCAAACCATGTACAAACTTGAAGTTCAGGACCTGCACAAAAGCTACGGCGCCCACCAGGTGCTCAAGGGCGTGTCCCTGCAAGCGCAGGCCGGTGACGTGATCAGCATCATCGGCTCCAGCGGCTCCGGCAAGAGTACCTTCCTGCGCTGCATCAACCTGCTGGAGCAACCCAATGCAGGCAACATCGTGCTCAATGGCGAACCGCTCAAGCTGGTGACCAACAAACTTGGCGGGCTGAAAGCGGCCGAACCCAGGCAGTTGCAGCGCATGCGTTCGCAGCTGTCGATGGTGTTTCAACATTTCAACCTCTGGTCGCACATGAGCGCTCTGGAAAACGTCATGGAAGCCCCGGTGCATGTGCAGGGCCTGGGCAAGAAAGAGGCACGGGAAAAGGCCGAGCACTACCTGGACAAAGTCGGTGTGGCGCACCGCATGCACGCCTGGCCGGCGCACATGTCCGGTGGCGAGCAGCAGCGCGTGGCGATTGCCCGCGCACTGGCGATGGAACCGCAAGTGATGCTGTTTGATGAGCCGACGTCAGCCCTCGACCCCGAACTGGTCGGCGAAGTGCTCAAAGTCATGCAGGACCTGGCACAGGAAGGCCGCACCATGGTGGTGGTGACCCACGAAATGGGCTTTGCCCGCGAGGTTTCCAACCAACTGGTGTTCCTGCACAAGGGCGTTGTCGAAGAGCGCGGCGACCCGCGTGAGGTGCTGGTCAACCCGCAGTCCGAACGCCTGCGGCAGTTTCTGGCCGGGAGCCTGAAGTAAGACCGCCACCCACCCGTCCACTGCTCGGCGCTGCCCTGACCAGGCAGGCTTGGGATACACTCCGGCCAAACCTGTCAGGGCATCAGGCACAGCCCTTCTCTCACCTTCAGGAAACGTTGAGCCGGATATGCCAACCCCATCGAAAGACACCACTGTCTATGCCGCGCCGGTCATGCGCAAACTGACGGAAATCGTTTCCGAACTGCCACCGTCACTGCGCAAGGTGGCGGACTTCATCCTGCGTCACCCGCTCAAGGCCGCGACGCTGACCATCGAGGAGATGGCTCACGAAACATTGACCTCACCCGCCGCCGTCAACCGCCTGGCCAAAGCGCTGGACCTCGGAGGCTACAGCGGCATGAAGGCCGAGCTGGTCGCAACCTTGCAGCAGATGGTCTCGCCGGTGGACAAACTGCGCAACGAACTGGCCCATCGACCGGGCGGCGCGTTTGGCCTGCATGAACAACTGCAGAGCGCCAGCAGCAACCTGGCCACGGCGGTGACCAACAACCACGCCGACACCTTTGAAGCCTTCGTCACTCGCCTGACCACGGCACGCAAAATCTACATCCTGGGGTTCGGCATCAGTGTTTACTTCGCCGGCCTCGCCGCGTCGACCCTGATGCCCTTCTGTGCCGAAGCCACAGCCATCAGCATGGAGGGCGGCAACGAAAATGCCGCCTACCGCCTGGCCGCGATTACCGATCAGGACGTGTTGCTGGCGATCTCCCTGCCCCGCTACTCCCTCGACACCCTGCAACTGGCACGCTTCGCCAACGAACGCGGCGCATCGGTGCTGGCAATCACCGACTCACCCGCCTCGCCGCTCACCGGCATTGCCGAGCACACGCTGTTTGCCCCATGCGACCACCCGGTGCTGACCAGCTCCAACATCGCCGTACTGGCCCTGATCGAAGGCCTGGTCGCCGGCGTGATGGCGCGTAATAAGGAAGCGGTCAAACTGGCCACCGAACTGACTGAAAGCGTGATGTCGTACCTGCACGCTCCAGACAGCGGTAAACCCGCGAAGAAGTGATTGCGTTGTGGTTTTGCCTTGCAAACCCGGGCCGTCACTGACAGCCATGGGTTGAATCCACAGTGGTTTTCTGCCTCTTGCGACGGGCAGAAAACGGCCAGAAGGGGACATTGAAGATTGGCCGATAACGGGCGGTGCTTAATGTAGTTCGCGGGTACTGGATACCGGGAGTGAACAGCATGGGCAGTGGCTTAGCTCTCAGGTCAAGCCGATAAGCACTCTCCACTTGCTTCAACAAGCCTTGGTCCCTCAGGCCCTCTGCAAAGCACACGGCTGCACGCATCGGCCCGACAGCGTGCGAACTGGAAGGACCGATGCCAACTTTTAACAGATCAAAAACACTCCAGCGGCAAACTTATTCCGTAGCTAACGCTGGTGGATGATCAGGCTTTGTAGACCGGAAAGCGTTCGCACAGCTCTGAAACGTGGCGAGCGATGCGGGCCTCTACGTCGGCATCACCGAGTTTATCGAGGATGTCGCAGATCCAGCTGGCAAGGACACTGCATTCTGGCTCCTGGAATCCACGCGTAGTCACCGCAGGAGTTCCTATGCGCAGGCCGGAAGTAACGAAAGGCGACTGTGGGTCGTTCGGCACGGCATTTTTGTTCACGGTAATGTGAGCCCGACCTAAGGCGGCGTCAGCATCCTTGCCCGTTAGGCGCTGGCGGATCAGACTGACAAGGAACAGATGGTTGTCGGTTCCACCCGAAACCACGTCGTAACCTCGGTGGATGAATACGTTTGCCATCGTCCTGGCGTTTTTGATGACCTGTTGTTGATAGGCTTTAAAGCCTGGCTCCAGCGCTTCCTTGAAACACACAGCCTTGGCGGCGATCACATGCATCAATGGGCCACCCTGCCCACCTGGAAAGACTGCGGCGTTAAGTTTTCGCTCAAGGTCTTCATTACCTTTGGCGAGAATCAAGCCACCACGGGGGCCGCGCAGCGTCTTATGAGTGGTAGTCGTGACCACATGCGCATAGGGAAGCGGATTCGGATACAGCCCTGCCGCTACCAATCCGGCCACGTGGGCCATATCGACGAACAGGTAGGCGCCGACCTTATCGGCGATGGCGCGAAACCGCGGAAAATCCAGGGTTTTCGAGTAAGCGGAAAACCCGGCGATGATCATCTCCGGCTGATGTTCGACCGCCAGTCGCTCCACCTCGTCGTAATCAATCAATCCCGTGACGGTATCGATACCGTATTGCACCGAGTTGTAGAGCTTGCCGGAGAAACTGACTTTGGCACCATGGGTCAAATGCCCACCGTGGGCCAGGCTCATCCCCAATACGGTGTCACCCGGCTGGAGGAGCGCCAAGTAAACAGCGGCGTTGGCCTGACTACCTGAGTGCGGCTGAACGTTGGCGTAATCTGCACCAAACAGTTCCTTGGCTCTGTCGATCGCCAACTGCTCAACCTTGTCGACGTGCTCGCAGCCGCCGTAGTAACGCTTGCCTGGGTAACCTTCAGCATACTTGTTGGTCAGCCCGCAGCCTTGGGCTTCCATCACACGCTGACTGGTGTAGTTTTCTGAAGCAATAAGCTCGATGTGCTGTTCCTGACGGCGCTCTTCGGCATCAATCGCACTTAGCAGTTCATCATCGTAGCCCTGGATCTGGTCTTGCTGGCTGAACATTGTTTATCTCTCCTTCAACTTTTATTTTTGTTCGGATCAGGAAATCCAGCGCGCAGAAACGCTTCCAACAGCGAACGTGAACGCGCTGGATGAACGACTTGGGAATGTTTTTAGTTGATCAGCTCGTATAGGCCGTAAAAGCATTGACGCCTGCTTGCGCCACAATTTCATCCTGATCGGGAGTACCGGAACTGCACCCTACCCCACCCACGATAAACTCTTGCATGAAGAGCGGCAGCCCGCCGGCGACAATGGAAAAGCGACCCTGGTTGCTGGTATTGATGCCGAAGGCCGGTTTGCCTGGCACGCTGATGTCGCCATAGGCGCGCGTCGATTTACGTGCGGCCGCAGCCGTGAAGGATTTGCTGATGGCAATGTCGATACTGGTGATCCGCGCATTGTCCATGCGCTGAAACATGATCAGATGTCCCGCGTCATCGGTAATGGCGATGTCCATATCAACTGCCAGTTCCTTGGCTTTCGCAAGGCAAGCTTGCATGATGTGCTGAGCATCAGCCATTGTCAGTCTGGGTACCATTTTCATTGTCTTCGACCTCAGATTTGATGAATTAAAACCACTCCAACCCTATGTGTTTAAAACTCCAGAATTCTCTTCTTGGTTTTTACTTCTGCACGTCCTCGCTCAATCTCTGCAAAGAACTCAGGCAGTGACGTCGACAGCGCGGACAGGATCTTGCCCAGCGTATTAACCCCAGGACTTGCTTGATTCTTTTCTATGACTGATATGGAGCTATGGGTAACCCGTGCTTTTTCGGCGAGCTTGCGCTGTGTAAGGCCCTGTCGAAGACGTATTGATTTGAGCGTTTGCGCCATCACAAAATCATCCGCCTCAGCGGCTTGCAGGGTCAGCACGTCGCTGGCGACAAGGACAGGTTTTTGCTCGGCAGGCATGTCCCGCTCGAACTCAAGCCAGGTGGCTTTATAGGTCTTACCGGTGACGGGATGCACTCCATCCGGGGCGAGCACAGCAAGCGGCATCATCACGTAAGGTCTATCGATGAGATCCGACCTTGGGAGCACCCCATGCTCGTAAACACCCACAAAATCCCCGTACAGCAAAATATCGATATCCACCGGCAAGACGATTCGAGGAGCCAGTACCCGTGCGTACCTGGCCTCAAAACGCTTTAGAACATCACTCAACTGGTCCAGTGTTAGATCAGTGCGACCGGAAAGAACAACGTTAAAAAAATCGTCGCCCACGCAGCCGGCAGCCACGGAGGAATAGACCGGGGAGCACTGAACATCCACTAGCAATGCGGCCAGGAAGTCCCACGCCAGCCCCAAATGATGATCTCGGTCCTGGTTACTCCCTAGCCCGAGGTAAATCAAAGTCGACATGGCGTTGGACTCCTGAGAAGGCTGTAAAGGCAAAGGTTTACTTTGTCAGCCAGGCATTGAAGCGTTCATTGAGTTCGTCGGCGTGGTCCCCCCACCACTCGGCATTCATTTGTAATGCTGTCTTGAAGTTTTCCGGGGAGGTCGGCAGATGCGGTTTCATCTCCTCGCTGACCAGGGCTTGCGAAGATTTACGCGTCGGGCCATAGGCGATGTATTTGCTTTGCTCAGCCAGCACCGGGGTGCTCGTGGCGAACTTGAGGAACTCCATGGCCCGCGCTTTGTTCTTGCTGCCGGCCGGCACAGCCCACACATCCATGTCGTACAGCTGACCGTCCCAGATAATCTTGAACGGTTGCTTCTCTTGGGTCTGGGCCGTCCAGATACGTCCATTCCATGCCGAGGTCATTACGACCTGGCCGTCCGCAAGCAATTGCGGCGGCTGGGCACCCGCTTCCCACCAGATCACCTGACTCTTGATCGAGTCGAGTTTGGCGAAAGCCCGCTCGATACCTGCCTCGGTTTCCAGGGTGGAATACACTTCATTACGAGGCACCCCATCGGATAGCAGTGCCCACTCCAACGTGCCCTGAGGCGCCTTGCGCAACCCACGCTTACCAGGGAATTTGTTCAGGTCGAAGAAATCCTTAAGCGTTGTGGGTTGCTCCCCTTTGAATGCGTTGACGTTGTAAGCGACCGCCGTCGACCAAATGATGTTTGCCACCGCACAGTCGGTGACGGCGCCGGAGATGAAGTCCACGTCAACCGGGGCGCCGCCCGTCCCCGCTTCCAGGTCCTTGCTCGGGTTGATACGTTCGAACAGCCCCGCATTGCACGCCCGAACGGCATCCGGTAATTCCATGTCGACAACGTCCCAGGTGACGTTTTTGGTATCGACTTGAGCCTTGAGCTGAGCGATGCCACCGGAGTAATCCTCCAGCGTGGTTTTCACTCCGGTTTTCTCGCTGAATGGCTTGATCGCTGCCTTGGTCTGGGCAGCAGCCAATGAGCCACCGTACGTGACAATCGTCAGATTCTCTTGCGCCATCGCAGACACACACGCGAGGCTTGTTACCGCGCATATCAACATCTTTTTCATAACTGCTTCCCTAGATCTCAGATCAATTAGTGATTCCACGAACGCGGAGTGAACGACGGCGCAGGACTTCGATAGACAGCAACAGCAGGACAGACAAAATGATCAGCAACGTTGCAGCGGCGAGAATCGTGGGACTGATCTGCTCACGCATTCCGGACCACATCTGACGAGGGATGGTGCGCTGCTCGACCCCACCCAAAAACTGAACGATCACCGCCTCATCGAACGAAGTGATGAATGCGAACAGCCCGCCTGAAATGATGCCGGGGCGAATGAGGGGAAACGTCACGTTGAAAAACGTATAGGTCGCCGATGCCCCCATGCTGGCGGCGGCACGGGTCAGTGAATGATCGAACCCCACGAGCATTGCGGTGACGGTCAGAATCACGAAAGGCGTACCCAGCACAGCGTGTGACAGGATCAGCGCGAGCAGGCTCTGGCCAATCCCCAACTTGCTGTAAAAGAAGTACATGCCAGCGGCTGAAATAATCACTGGGACGATCATCGGCGAAATCAGAATGCCGGTGAGCAGGCGTTTGTACGGCAGGTCAGAGCGGCTCAGCCCAATGGATGCAAGCGTACCGAGCGCGGTGGCAATCACGGTCGCACCACACGCCACCAGGAAGCTGTTCTTGATAGACAGCACCCAAAGCGGGTCATTGATCAACTGGTGATACCAGCGCATCGAAAATGCCTCCGGCCTCAAATGAAGCATGTCCGACGTGAAGCTGAAATACGGTTCGACGTTAAAGGACAAAGGGATGATTACCAGAATCGGCACCACCAGAAACAGCAGCACGAGCAGGGCAAATCCGCGCACGGTGAAAAACCAGCAGCGTTCGAAAGGTCCGATGTAATTTGGAAGGCTCATGGCTCACCCCAACTTCATATTGGTAATGCCTACGAACCGGTCGTAGACCCAGTACATCAGCAGCACTACCACCAGAAGCAGGCTGGCAATTGCCGAGGCCAGACCCCAGTTCAAGGACGTCTGCATGTGATAAGCGATGAAGTTGCTGATCATCTGGCCGGTTCGGCCACCCACAAGTGCAGGCGTGATGTAGTAACCAACCGCGAGAATGAAGACCAGAATCCCCCCTGCACTGACGCCCGGCAGGGAAAGCGGAAAGTAGATCTTGAAAAAGGTACGCATGGAGCTGGCGCCCATGGAGTGCGCGGCACGGATGTAGGTCTGGTCGACACCGCGCATGACGCTGTAAAGCGGCAGCACCATGAACGGCAGCAGAATATGCGTCATGGCGATGATCGTGCCGTATAGGTTGTACATCAGATCGAGCGGCTGATTGATGATGCCGAGACTGCGAAGGACGTCGTTGAAAACGCCGTTTGACTGGAGAATCACGATCCAGGCGCTGGTCCGGACCAGCAGCGATGTCCAGAACGGCAGTAGCACGAGGATCATCAGCAAGTTGCTGAAGCGGTCCGGCAAGCTGGCCAGGAAGTACGCCAGCGGATAGCCCAGCAGAAAGCAGATGAAAGTGATCGCGACACTGACCGCAAGCGTCTTCAGCAGGTTGCCGACATAGATCTGCCTGCTTTCCGGTTGCTGGACGATGTCGCCGTTATCGTCGTATTGACGATCCACCGCCGCCAGGTAATGCACTGCGGAAATCGAGGGCGCCATTACCTTGAGCTGCGACCACGTCGCGGTTTCACCCCAGCGTTTGTCGATGCTGATCATTAGCGGCTTGAATTCGGTGATCCCAGCCTGACTCTGTTTTTCCAGACCTCTCGCCGTCTTGTTCAACAGCAGCTTCATGCCGCTTTGCACGCGATTCAAGTCAGTCCCAACCCGATCCAGGTTCTGCGATTTGAGCAGGGAGAGAATATCGTTGCCGAGAACTGCAAACGTCTTCTCTTCAGGCAGTGCCTGCCGATCCCATTGCTTCAACTCAACCGCACTGTTCGGCATGTAGTCTGCGAGCGTGCCGTTTTGCACGCTACGCATCAGCATGTCGCCAATAGGCATGAGAAAAAACACGGCGATAAACGCAAGCAGTGGTAACACCAGGAGCACGGACTTGAACTTGTTCCGACGCTCGGCCTTGTCCAGGCTTTCCTTTATTGACTGGCCAACCTTCGGCTGCACAAACAGCCGATCCGCAGGCCCTTCAGACATTACAGGGCGATTCATGGAGTGATCTCCGTGTGAGCGGTGACGAAAGTTAGATAACGGTGTTGAGCGCTCGACAGTCGTCAGCACGCCACCCTACGGTCACCAGGGCGCCGGGAGTCGGCGTCGACTGGTTGACGCCGTTGACCACTTTGACGATGAAGTCATCCTGGTCCGCGACGCTCAACCGCAGACGCAGATGGTCCCCGTGATAGATCAGCTCTTGAATTTTTGCCGGTAGCCGGTTGTCGCATTGACCCTCGGTTGGATCGAGGTAGACGCGCTCCGGACGAATCGACAAGGTGGTTTTCGTGCCACGGGCGGTACTCGCGGATTTCGCCGCAACGGCCTTCACTCGAAGGTTGCCGATTTGCACTTGGCAGTAATCCCCGTCGCGCTCGATGACCTCCCCCGTCAGCCGGTTGTTTTCACCGATGAAGCTGGCAACGAAGGCGGTCTCGGGTTTCTCGTACAGGTCGGACGGATTGGCCAGTTGCTGAACCACACCATCGTTGAACACCGCAATGCGATCGGACATGGTCAGTGCTTCAGTCTGATCGTGGGTGACGTAAACAACGGTAATGCCCAGTTGCTTGGAAAGGCGCTTGATCTCGTACTGCATTTGCTCGCGCAGTTGTTTATCGAGCGCGCCGAGCGGCTCGTCCATGAGCACCAGGCGAGGTTCAAAAATCAGCGCCCGAGCCAGGGCCACTCGTTGTTTCTGCCCACCGGACAGTTGTGCCGGCATGCGATTGCCCAGCGGGCCCATGGCGACCATGTCCAGGGACTTCTTGACTTTGCCCTGGATGTCGCTTGAAGACAGGCCGCGAACCTTGAGCGGAAAAGCCAGGTTCTCAGCAATGGTCATGTGCGGGAACAAGGCATAGTTTTGAAAGACCATGCCGATACCCCGCTTCTGTGGCGAGATGTCGTTGACCGGCAGGCGGTCGATGGAGATTTCCCCGTGAGTGACGGTTTCAAAACCCGCCAGCATCATCAGGCACGTTGTCTTTCCAGAGCCGGACGGCCCAAGCATGGTGATGAATTCGCCACGCTGAATATCCAGATTGAAGTTTTTGACCACGAGGTTTTCGCCGTCGTAGCTCTTCTGCACATTGCGAAAACTCACAAAGGATTCTGTTTGCATGTGAACACCCTTCTGCAATTCTTTGATCAGCTAAGTGCGAAGCCGTCCTAAACGGCGCTCACACGGTTTCTCTTGTTCGCGTGGACTCAGGACAGCCATCAATCAGGCGTACGGACGCCCGTGTCTGTTGGTCAACGCGGCAAACTCAAGAGGAATCTTTCGGCAGAAAAGGCTCAGGGCGAGCCCGGAATCGATAAGGTGTGATGGAGCGGCACGAAGTGGCGAACCCTGTTGGATTGTCGACGACTTCGACCTGACGATGCATTTTGCATTCATGGTTGTCTCCGGCGATTTTTGCGCCTGGCCCGGAGTCGAACCTCCGGGCACTGCGCGACTCAATCGACTTGTTGTTATGAGGTTTCTATACCGTGCCTGACCGCCGTTAATACGGTTGGCCCAGGGGGGGGTCAGCACTTGATTTTGTTCATTTCAGGGTCGTAGAACGCACGAAGGCTGGCCTCAACTTCATACCGTTTCGTCGCCACCTCGATCTCGTACTTGCCTTCTTTCACCCAGTCAGTCGTTGCACCTTCGGCGTTGCAGACATACCCCATGGCGACGTTGCCGCCGATGTAATGGCCGTACATCCCAGAGGTCGTGCGGCCGACGATCTCTCCGTTCCGATAGATCGGCTCTTCGTGATAGTTGGTAGCTTCCGGATCGAGGAACTTGAACAGGACCATGCGTTTTTTCACGCCTTCGGCTTTCTGCTTGAGCAAAGCCTCTTTGCCGATGAAACCGCCGGCCTTGTTGAAGTCCGAGGCAAACGACAGTCCGGCTTCCAGCGGGGTGTCCTCCTCCACCACGTCGTGGCCGAAGTGGCGATAGCCCTTCTCGATACGCAAGGAGTTCAGGGCGTGATAACCACACAACTTAAGGCCGTGTGGCTCGCCCGCGGCAACGATTCGGTCAAATACATCCGGAGCGAATTCAGTTGGGATGTACAGTTCCCAGCCCAACTCGCCCACGTAGGTAATCCGTGACGCTCGTACACGGGCATAGCCGAGTTCAATCTCCCTGGAGGTGGCAAACGGGAAGCCCTCGTTGGAGAGGTCGTCGGTGGTCAGCGGTTGCAGCAAATTGCGGGCGTTAGGGCCCATCACGCTGATCACGGCCATCGACGAGGTGACATCGGTGTAGACCACATTCGCCTCGTCCGGCGTGTTGCGGCGCAGCCAGTTCAGCTCGCGAGTCTGCGTCCATGGACCGGTGACGATGAGGAACGACTCCTTCTCAAGACGTGTCACGGTCAGGTCGGCCTCGATACCACCTCGCTCATTGAGCCACTGGGTGTAGACGATCTTGCCCGGCTCGACATCAATGTTGTTGCTGCAGATCCGGTTGAGCACCGACATCGCATCGCGGCCCTGGACCAGGATCTTGGCGAAGGAACTTTGATCAAACAGGCCGACGGTTTTGCGCACCGCGTTGTGTTCGGCTGCCGACCACTCGAACCAGTTTTGCTTGCCCCAGCTGTACCCGTATTCCGGCTTCTGACCCTGCGGTGCAAAGAAGTTCGCGCGCTCCCAGCCGACCACTTCGCCGTAGCAGGCATTGGCGGCCACCAAACGGTCATGGAGGATGCTTTTGCGTGCGTTGCGAGCGGACTCGAACTGACGGAATGGCCAGTGCATGGCATACAACAGGCCCAAACCTTCCGTGGTGCGGTCATACAGGTACTGAGAGTTGCCCTGAAAAGGCAAATTACGCTTGATGTCGACGTCCCACAGATCCATCGGAGCATGACCTTTAGCGATCCACTCGGCCAGCACCTTGCCGGCGCCACCCGCTGACTGGATGCCCACCGAGTTGAAGCCTGCGGCGACAAAATAGTTGCGCAACTCAGGTGCTTCGCCCAAGTGGTAGCGGTCATCAGGGGTAAAGCTTTCTGGACCGTTGAAGAACACTTGCAGCCCGGTCTTCTCCAGCGCAGGGATTCGGCGAATGGCCGCTTCCAGGTAGGGTTCCAGGTGATCGAAATCAGGTGGCAACTCGTCAAAACTGAAGCTGTCGGGAATGCCTTCATGCCCCCAAGGTTTGGCGTTGGGTTCAAAGGTGCCGATCAACAGTTTGCCGGCGTCGGTCTTGAAGTAGTTGTAGTAGTCCAGGTCACGCAATGTCGGCAGCATGATGCCGTTGATTTCCGGCATCGGCTCCGTGACCACGTAGTAGTGTTCTGCGGCATGAAGGGGAATGTTGACCCCGGCTTTCTTGCCGAAATTACGCGCCCACATACCGGCGCAGTTCACCACGAACTCAGCGTCGATATCGCCCTGAGCCGTGACGACGCCTGCGGCCTTGCCATCCTTGATTTTGATATCCAGGACTTGGGTGTTTTCAATGATTTTAGCGCCGCCCATTCGAGCGCCCTTGGCGAGTGCCTGGGTGACGTCAACCGGGTTGACCACACCGTCCAATGGCAAATACACGCCACCGACGATGTCTTCGATGTTCAGCAGTGGCCACAGGTCAAGCGCTTGCTCAGGGTTAACCACTTCACATGGAAAGCCACAGAGCTTGGCCATCGACGCGCCGCGCTTGAGTTCGGTGAAACGCTCCTGGTGAGTCGCGACGCTCAAGGAACCGTTACGCACGAAGCCAGTGGCCTGGCCGGTTTCTGCTTCAAGGCCCTCGTACAGACCAGCGCTGTACTTCGCCAGCATGCTCATGTTGTAAGTCGCACGCAGGGTCGGCACCAGGCCGGCGGCATGCCACGTCGTGCCACAGGTCAGCGTCTTGCGCTCCAGTAGCACGACATCTTTGATGCCCAGTTTGGTCAGGTGGTATGCAACGCTGCACCCGATAACCCCACCACCGACGATGACGACACGAGCCGAACTCGGAACGGTATTACTCATTTTAAACTCCAGGGCCAGCACCCCAGGCAGGGCAACTGGCTCGACGATTGGGGGTGCTTAGAACACGATGGTTTTATTGCCGTACACGAGCACGCGATCTTCGAGATGGTTTCGAAGCCCACGGGCCAATACGGTTTTTTCGACGTCTTTGCCTAACCGCACAAGATCATCGACAGACTGTTCGTGGCTGACGCGCGCGACGTCCTGCTCAATGATCGGCCCCTCGTCGAGGTCTTCGGTCACGTAGTGACAGGTCGCGCCGATCAGCTTTACTCCACGACGGGACGCCTGGTGATACGGCTTTGCGCCGATGAACGAGGGCAGGAAGCTGTGATGGATATTGATCACTTTGTGGCGGTATTTTTCACACAGGTTCTGCGGCAGGATTTGCATGTAACGCGCCAGGACGATGCAGTCCGCGCGGTACTCATCGATCAGTTGTTCGGTTTTGGCAAACCCTGCTGCCTTGTTGTCTTTGTCGACCGGTACGTATTCGAATGGAATGCCGTACCACTCAACCAGGCTGCGTAAATCCTCATGGTTGGAAATCACACAGGCGATGTCACAGACCAAGTCACCGGTCTTCCAGCGGTCCAGCAAATCGGTCATGCAGTGCGAGCCTTTGCTGCACATCAACACCACTCGCTTGAGCTGGTCACTGTCGACCAGACGCCAGTTCATCGACATCTCCTGTGCGAGCGGTTCGACTTTGCGTTTCAACACTTCGATGTCAAACGGCAAGGTCTCCGCGCGAACAACCATACGACTGAAGAAGCGATTGCTCTCTTCGTCAGAGAACTGCGAGGCCTCCTCAACCCAGCCGCCATGACTGGCGAAAAGACCCGCCGTGCGGGTGATGATTCCCACCCGATCCGGACAATCGAAAGCAAATGTATAGGTACGCTTGGCGCTCATTTCAGACTCCTTAAGACAGGGCAGCTTCAAGAGCCGGAACGGCTTCGAACAAATCGGCAACCAGACCGTAGTCAGCAACGCGGAATATCGGTGCTTCTTCGTCCTTGTTGATCGCGACGATGATTTTGGAATCCTTCATGCCCGCCAGATGCTGAATGGCACCCGAGATGCCGACAGCGATGTACAAGTCAGGCGCCACGATCTTGCCTGTCTGGCCGACCTGCATATCGTTGGAGACGAAACCGGCGTCGACGGCTGCACGAGAGGCACCCACCGCGGCACCCAACTTGTCGGCAACTTTTTCCAGCAGGGCGAAATTTTCGCCACTGCCCATGCCGCGACCGCCGGAAATGACGACTTTGGCCGAGGTCAATTCGATGCGGTCAGAGACGCTGAAATCGGCACTCAGGAATTTGGAAAGACCGGTGTCGTGAGTGACGGAAATGGTCTTGATGGGCGCCAATGCCCCCATCCGTTCGGCAGCTGCAAACGCTGTGGTCCGAACGGTCAGCACCTTGACTGCGTCAGAGCTTTCAACGGTCGCCAGGGCATTACCGGCGTAGTACGGCCGAACGAATGTGTTCGGGGAAACGATTTCCACAACGTCACTGACCTGGGCGACATCCAGCAATGCAGCCACACGAGGAAGCAAATTTTTGCCGTACGCCGTAGAGGCGGCAATGACATGACCATAGGTCGAGGTCCTCACCAGCTCGGTAACCAGAGCGGCCACATTCTCGACACCTTGATCGGCATACTCAGGCGCATCTGAAATCAGTACGCAACTCACACCTGCAAACGCAGCCAATGTCTCCGAGACACTGCCCGCTTGCTGACCTGCTACCAAAACGTCGATGTCGGCTCCAAGGCTCGCAGCCGCTGAAAGAGCGTTCAAGGTGCCTGACTTAAGAGTCCCCTCGTGGTGCTCAGCAATCAATAAAACAGCCATCAGATCACCCCCGCTTCGTTCTTCAGCTTCTCGACCAGTTCTTGAACGCTATTCACACGAATACCTGCCTTGCGCTCAGGCGGCGCCAAGACCTTGATGACTTTCAAACGAGGAGCGATATCGACACCGAGGTCGCTGGCATCAATCACCTCCAGTGGCTTTTTCTTCGCTTTCATGATGTTCGGAAGTGAGGCGTAGCGCGGCTCATTGAGGCGCAGGTCAGCGGTGATCACTGCTGGCAAACGCAGGCTTCTGGTTTCCAGCCCGCCGTCGACCTCACGAATGACATTGACCCACTCACCGACGACGTTGATTTGCGAAGCGAAAGTGCCTTGAGCGCTGCCCATCAATGCGGAAAGCATTTGACCGGTCTGGTTGTTATCACCATCGATGGATTGCTTGCCCAGGAGAACAATGCCGGGTTCTTCACGCTGGGTGACCGTGTAGAGAAGCTTGGCAATCGCAAGGGGTTCCAGATCGTTACCCGTCTTGATCAGCACGGCTCTGTCTGCGCCCATTGCCAGGGCGGTTCGCAACTGTTCCTGACAAACGTCAGGGCCCACCGATACAGCGATGACTTCGCTGGCCTGCCCGCTTTCCTTCAACTGAAGTGCGGCCTCCACAGCGATCTCGCAGAAGGGGTTTATCGACATTTTTACGTTGCTTAACTCAACGTCAGATTCATCCGCTTTGACACGGACTTTGACGTTGGCGTCTACGACACGCTTCACCGCCACCAGCACCTTCATAGCAACCTCCGAATAAGTCCAAACCTCTGGAATCCGATGCTATAAGCCCCTATACCCTCTTACAAACGATCTATATTTAGTACATGGATAAGCAGCACTTATTCGTCGATACGTCTTGCAGGTCACTTTTTTGTTTTTGCGCTGTAATAAAAAAACCCGACGCAAGCGTCGGGCAAAGTGCACCAAGCAGAGAGCAATTCCTTTGATCAGCTCGGCTAATAGCCGCTATCCATCACCGAATCTGGTACTTCGATGGCAAGCCTACCCACACGGCTTAACGGCTAAATTCAGAGGATCACTTTGCAAGCCAAGCATTAAACCGTTCGTTCAGCTCGTCAGCATGATCGCCCCACCACTCGGAATTAACCTGCAATGCCGTCGCAAAGTTGGCCGGGTCTGTCGGCATACTCGACTTCATATCGGCGTGAACCAGTGGCTGGGACGACTTGCGTGTAGGGCCATAAGCGATGTACTGACTTTGGTCAGCCATAATTTGAGTCGAGGTTGCGAAACGCAGGAAATCCATGGCCTTGGCTTTATTGGGAGCACCCACCGGCACGGCCCACACATCGATGTCATACATCTGACCGTCCCAGATGATTTTGAATGGCTGTTTTTCTTTCGCCTGTGCGGCCCAGATCCGACCATTCCAAGCGGAAGTCATCGTGACCTGACCATCTGCCAGCAACTGCGGAGGTTGCGCACCAGCTTCCCACCAAATGACCTGGCTCTTGATCGAGTCGAGCTTTTTGAAAGCACGCTGAAGCCCCTCATCGGTCTCCAGAGTGGCGTACACCTGATCACGAGGAACACCATCCGCTAGCAGAGCCCATTCGAGGTTCGCCTGGGGCGCTTTGCGTAAGCCACGCTTACCAGGATATTTTTTGAGGTCGAAGAAATCAGCCAGTGTTGCGGGGGCCTGCCCTTTGAAGGCATTGGTGTTGTATGCCACCGCCGTGCTCCAAATGTAGGCACCGACCCCGCAATCGTTCAGCGAACCTGGCAGAAAATCCGTCGCCGTGGAGCCATCGGGCGCGGGGGCAAGATCTTTCGCCGGGTTGATACGCTCCAACAGGCCGGCATTACAGGCCCGCACGGCATCCGGCATTTCCATATCGATTACATCCCAAGCCACTTTTTTCGAGTCAACCTGAGCTTTGAGTTGGGCAATCCCCCCTGAGTAATCTTCGGTACGGATCTTGACGCCTGTTTTATCGGCATAGGGTTTGATCGAGGACTGTTGCTGAGCCGCTGCGACACTCCCGCCATATGTGACGACCGTGAGGTTTTCTTGCGCCATCACGGCGAAGGAAGTCAAGCCAGAGACGAGGACTAACGCTAATTTTTTCATGATGCTCCCGATAGATTTCTAGTAAGGAAGGCAGTGTGTTCATTGAGTCGTTATTGTTTTGTTCCACGCATCGCACTAGTCACGCTTCGGTCGCTCAATCGCGTAGCGACTCTTTCTCCTCTACATGCTGGTGTAGTTGGGCCCCCCGCCTCCCTCGGGTGCGCGCCAAATGATGTTTTGACTCGGGTCCTTGATGTCACAGGTTTTACAATGCAGACAGTTCTGCGCATTGATCTGGAATCGGCTCGCTGATGCATCCTCCACAACCTCGTACACACCGGCAGGGCAGTACCGTTGCGCCGGTTCGGCATAGGTGGGCAGGTTGAACGCGATGGGGACCGAGGAGTCCCTGAGTGTCAGGTGGCAGGGCTGATCTTCTTCATGGTTTGTGTTCGACAGATAGACCGAGGAGGTCTTATCGAAACTCAGGACGTTGTCGGGTTTCGGGTAGTGAATAACCGGAGCCCAATCGGCAGTAGCCATAGTCGAGTAGTCGGGGCGCTTGTCATGGAAAGTCCAAGGCAATTTCCCTTTCAAAAGATTCAGATCAACCCAGGAGTATACGGCTCCGACTAGATTGCCAAATCGGTGCATGGCAGGACCAAAATTACGCTGCTGGTATAGCTCGTCGTAAATTGATGACGCTCTGAATTTTTCCGCATACGCTGCCAGATCCTGACCGGCCGATTGATTGACAGCAAGCGCTTCATAGATGGTGTCAGCCGCCAGCAGCCCGGACTTCATGGCTGTGTGGGAACCCTTGATCTTTGCAAAATTCAAGGTACCTGCATCACACCCAATCAGCAGACCACCCGGAAAGTGCATCTTCGGCAACGACTGAAGCCCGCCTTTCGCAATGGCTCGCGCGCCGTAGCTGATGCGCGAGCCACCACGCAGATACTGCTCATAAAGAGGGTGATGCTTGAGCTGTTGAAACTCATCAAAGGGCGAAAGATGGGGGTTGCGGTAATTGAGATCTACAACCTGCCCAATTACTACTGTGCCGTCTTCCAAGTGATACATGAAGGCGCCGCCCTGAGTGGCACTCTCGCTCAATGGCCATCCAGTGCTATGAATCACAAGCCCTGGAACATGCTGCTCAGCAGGTATCTCCCAGACTTCTTTGATGCCTAACCCGTAATGTTGAGGGTCGCATTCGGCATCAAGGGAATACTTACTAATCAGTTGTTTTCCTAGGTGTCCCCGACAACCTTCAGCGAAGACGGTTTGCTTACCGATCAGCTCGATGCCTGGCGTAAAGCCCCCCTTTTGCTCACCAGTTCGACCGACACCCATGTCAGCGGTCACAACGCCCCTGACCCTGCCCTCCTCGTCATATAGGACATCGGATGCAGGAAAGCCTGGAAACACATCGACACCGAGAGTCTCAGCTTGCTGACCCAACCAACGGCATACATTGCCAAGGCTAACGATATAGTTCCCATTGTTGTGCATCGTACTAGGAGCAAATACTCCGGGAACCCGAATGGAACGGTGTGAGCACGACAGATAGAAGATTTCGTCTGACTGTACCGGGGTGTTCAGTGGCGCGCCCATGTTTCGCCAGTCGGGAAACAATTCATTTAGTGCGGAAGGTTCGAACACAGCACCGGACATGATGTGCGCACCGACCTCTGCGCCTTTCTCGACCAGGCATACTGATAACTCCCGGCCTTCTACCATTGCCAATTGACGCAGGCGAATGGCAGCAGACAGCCCGGCAGGCCCTCCTCCTACTACGACGACATCGAATTCCATAGACTCGCGTTGCATCAAAAACCTCCACAGGCATCGAACATAGCCTCTGGAGCGAATCGTACGAGCGGTTTTACACCCACAACAAACGATGTATCAGGTGCTTATTAATAAGCTGTACTGATTCGTAGGTTGCCACGTTGAGAGTTCCACAATCCGTCAGCCGCTCATCGCGAGGGATTCGAGAAAGGTCTCCAATACCAAATGGGGACGGCGACCTTTTCGGGTGACAGAAGCCAGCGTCAGGTCGTAAAAACAGGAGTAGGGCTTCAACGCTCTGAGCCTTTCTTCTGCAACCCAGCTCCGCGCATAGTGATCAGGCAGGTACCCAATGTATTGGCCAGTAAGAATCAGGAATGCCATTCCCTCTCTGTCCGATGCGCTGGCCGTGCAGTTCAGCGCTTGATAATGCTCCTGGATGGTTGCAGGTAAGCGGAATGTCGGGGCTATGGCGTCCTGCTCCTGAATACGCTGCTCACTTAAATTCAGATCCTTGACGAAAAACAGAGGATGGCCAACACCGCAATAGAGCTGAGAACGCTCACTATACAGCGGCTGGTATTCAAGGCCTGAAAGCGCACCGACCTGAGGGATTACGCCTACGTGCAGACGGCCGTCCAGCACGCCTTGCTCCACTTCACCAGGTGTACTCATTCGAATCTGGATCTGAACATCAGGCCCTTTTTTCTTTAGGGAAGCCAATGCATCCGTGACGCGCATGTGAGGCATCGTTACCAGGTTATCCGTCAAGCCAATGATCAACTCGCCCCGGAGATGACTGTGCATCCCGTTGACCTCGCTTCGAAATCCCTCCATCGCCGACAACAAGCGTAAACAGGCCTCATACACCTGCTGCCCATCCTCCGTCAGGGAGAACCCGGCACGTCCCCTCTGACATAACCGTAAGCCTAATCGCTGCTCAAGCTCTGTCATTTGCTGACTGATTGCGGACCTGCCAATACCGAGAACGCTCTCTGCAACGGAGAATCCCCCGCACTCCACGACACTGCGAAATATCTTGAGCATCCGAACATCAAAATCAGTGACTTGAGCAACTGGATTGGGACGGCGCGCTTTCATAGTTTAGGTAACCTGAAACTAAGGGTATCGAAAGGTGTGTTTTATCGAATCTAAGCGCGTGTCAGTTTCTAGGCAAGCCTTGAATTCCATTTCAGGACGCTCAACAAGGCCATCTATCCGATTGACCACTATGAGTATCTCTCCACGAGGACCACTGCTCATGAACACACAACAGGCTCACGAACTTCCCTTGGCCAGCCAGCTGAAACTGGATTCACACTGGATGCCGTTCTCCTCGAATCGCAACTTTCAGCGTGACCCACGTTTCATCGTTTCTGCGCAAGGCAGCTGGCTGACAGATTCCGACGGCAGAAAGGTCTACGACAGTCTGTCAGGCCTGTGGACCTGCGGTGCAGGCCATTCGCGCAAGGAGATCCAGGAGGCCGTAGCCCTTCAGTTGGGCACGCTTGATTACTCGCCTGCATTTCAATATGGCCATCCGTTATCGTTCATGTTGTCAGAGCGCGTCGCTGACCTCATGCCCGGCGACCTGAACCATGTGTTCTATACCAACTCGGGCTCCGAGTGCGCGGACACTGCGGTCAAAATGGCCCGGGCGTACTGGCGCCTCAAGGGTCAGTCGACCAAGACCAAAATGATCGGTCGAGCACGCGGCTATCACGGCGTGAACATCGCGGGCACGAGCCTGGGTGGCATCGGTGGCAACCGCAAGATGTTCGGTCAGCTGATGGATGTCGACCACCTGCCCCACACGTTGCAGCCGGGATTGGCCTTCACCAAAGGAATGGCGGAAACCGGTGGTGTGGAACTGGCAAATGAGCTGCTCAAACTCATTGAACTGCATGACGCGACGAACATCGCAGCCGTTATTGTCGAGCCGATGTCGGGCTCCGCAGGTGCCATCGTGCCTCCCAAAGGCTACTTACAGCGCCTTCGTGAAATCTGCACTCAACACAACATCCTGTTGATCTTTGACGAAGTGATCACCGGGTTCGGGCGGATGGGCACCTGGAGCGGCGCGGAGTATTTCGGCGTGAAGCCGGACATCATGAACGTGGCCAAGCAAATCACCAATGGAGCCATTCCAATGGGCGCCGTGATCGCTTCCAGTGAGATCTACCAAACCTTCATGAATCAGACGAGTCCGGAATACGCGGTCGAATTTGGCCATGGCTACACCTACTCGGCGCACCCGGTTGCCTGCGCTGCGGCCCTCGCAACACTGGATTTGCTGGAGAAGGAAAACCTCATCCAGCAATCAGCTGATCTGGCACCGCATTTCGAACGCACATTGCACGGCGTCAAGGGCGCAAAACACATCGTTGATATCAGGAACTGCGGCCTCGCAGGCGCTATTCAAATTGCACCCCGCGAAGGTGATGCAATTGTTCGCCCGTTCGAGGCTGGCATGGCGCTTTGGAAAGCGGGTTTCTACGTGCGCTTCGGTGGCGACACCCTTCAGTTCGGGCCAACCTTCAACGCTAAACCTGAAGATCTTGACCGCATGTTTGACGCCGTCGGGGAAGCCTTGAACCACATCGATTAACGCAACAACGCGCAGGCAAACCACCCGTGCTGGCGAGTCAACTCCGCCAGCATCACTTCTAGTTTCAATCTTGCAGGTCTTCATCCATGAGCATCATTCAACACCTGATCAACGGCGAACATATCGCCACCGCCGGCCGCACTGCAGACGTGTTCAACCCTTCCACGGGTGAGGTCATCCATCAGGTCTCACTCGCGGATCGCGCCACCGTTCAACACGCCATTGACGTCGCGACAGCCGCGTTTCCTGCATGGCGCAAGACGCCGGCCGCCAAGCGCGCCCAGGTCATGTTTCGTTTCAAGCAGTTGCTTGAGCAGAACGAAGCCAAAATCGCGCAGATGATCAGCGAAGAGCACGGCAAAACCATTGAAGATGCCACTGGGGAACTCAAACGTGGTATCGAGAACGTCGAGTTTGCGTGCGCGGCCCCAGAAATCCTGAAGGGTGAGTTCAGCCGCAACGCTGGCCCGAACATTGATGCCTGGAGCGACTTCCAACCCGTCGGAGTTGTGGCTGGTATTACGCCGTTCAACTTTCCGGCGATGGTTCCACTCTGGATGTATCCGTTGGCCATCGTGTGCGGCAACTGCTTCATCCTCAAGCCTTCCGAGCGCGACCCCAGCTCTACCCTTTACATTGCAGAGTTGTTGATAGAAGCGGGTTTGCCTAAAGGGGTGATGAGCGTAGTTCACGGTGACAAAGAAGCTGTCGATGCGTTGATCGAGGCGCCGGAAGTGAAAGCATTGAGCTTCGTAGGGTCGACGCCTATCGCTGAATACATCTACGCCGAAGGCACCAAACGCGGCAAGCGTGTCCAGGCCTTGGGCGGCGCTAAAAACCATGCCGTGCTGATGCCGGACGCTGACCTGAACAATGCCGTTAGCGCCCTGATGGGAGCAGCTTACGGCTCCTGTGGCGAACGCTGCATGGCGATTTCCGTCGCCGTTTGTGTGGGCGACCAAATCGCCGATGCTTTGATCGATAAGCTGGTACCGCAGATCCAGGCGTTGAAAATTGGCGCCGGCACATCTTGCGGTCTCGACATGGGACCACTGATCACCGGCGCCCACCGGGACAAAGTGAAGGGCTACGTGGACGAAGGCGTTGAGTCGGGGGCCGATCTGGTCGTTGATGGTCGTGGACTTCAGGTGACCAACAACGAAAATGGCTTCTTCCTGGGTGGGTGCCTATTCGACCGCGTGACGCCTGAAATGCGCATCTACAAGGAAGAGATTTTCGGTCCCGTGCTTTGCATCGTGCGCGTAGCGAGCCTTGAACAGGCCATGCAACTCATCAACGATCACGAGTACGGCAACGGTACTTGCATCTTCACTCGCGACGGTGAAGCTGCGCGCTTGTTCTGTGACGAAATCGAAGTCGGCATGGTGGGTGTGAACGTTCCGCTACCGGTTCCGGTGGCGTACCACAGCTTTGGCGGCTGGAAGCGCTCGCTGTTTGGCGATCTTCATGCGTATGGTCCGGATGGTGTTCGTTTCTACACGCGTCGCAAGGCGATCACACAGCGCTGGCCACAACGTGCCAGCCATGAGGCTGCGCAGTTCGCGTTTCCAAGTAACAGTTAAGGGAAAGGAGCCCGCCTTTGGCGGGCTCCTGAATCCTCACCCAGCCCGCAGAGATTAGCGAAGCTCCGACTCCAGCCAAGTGCAAAAGGCTTGTGCAGCCCCTGATAGCGGCTTGTTGTGCGGCTTCAGCAAGTAGAACCCGGCAAGACACTCAATGCTCTGATCGAGCGGCGACACGAGCTGTCCACGCAGCCTGGATTTCTCCACGAGTTCCTCGTTAAGCAGACACACGCCTGCGTTTTCAATCGCCATACTCGCCGCAATTGCGTAACTGTCGACGTAGAAACGCTGATAGTTTTCTGCCTCGCCTTGCGGGTAATTCGCCAGCCAGTCGCTCCAGCCATTGGGTGTACCCAACACATCGATCAAGGGCAGGCTGAGCAATCCCCCGGCACTTCGAAGTTTGGCAGCAACGTCCAAGGAGCAGTAGGGTTTCAGCTCAGTCGAGAGCAACTGTTGGATGTCGTACTGCTGCCAGTTACCCGCACCGTAGCGAATCTCCAGCTCTGCGCTGGAAGGTGGAGCATCCGCCTCCCAGTTAACGCCGTACATGCGAAGAGAAATTTGCGGATACAGCTCAGCAAACCGCTCCATACGGGGGGCGAGCCACAACTGCGCAAAGGAGTTGTTTACGCTCAATTCAAGTACGCCTTGGGCGACCGAGCTGAAGATGTTGTTCATCCCTTGGTGCATATGCCAAAGGCCTTCCCGGACCACGGCCAAATACGCCCGCCCCGATACGGTCAGCTGGATCGAACGTGTTTGCCTTAGGAATAGCGCCTTGCCAAGTTTGTGTTCGAGCAATTTTATCTGCTGGCTGACCGCAGACTGGCTCATGTTCAGTTCAATCGCCGCAGCCGAAAAGCTCAAATGTCGCCCTACTGATTCAAACGTCCGAAGCCAGTTGAGCTGAAGATTGGTCAACGACATCGCGGCACCCCGACATAAGCCCTACTTATAAATGACACTGGTATACATCGTTTGTAGTGCCATCTCAAGCGCCTTAGCATCGAATCCAGACGCCCGGAGCCCCGGCGAATCATGTCTCCAATTGACCCGTCAAAGGATCCCCCCGAGATGAAATCGGAAGCCAAAGTTTTAGTGATTGGTGGTGGTATTACTGGTGTGAGCACGCTTTACCATCTGGCCAAATCCGGCTGGACGGATGTCATGCTGGTGGAGAAGCTTGAACTGACATCTGGATCAACCTGGCACGCCGCGGGCAACCTTCCTTCGTTCAGCACCAGCCTGAACATCATGAAGCTTCAGAAAAACAGCATCGAGCTGTACCAACAACTCGCGGAACAGACGGATCAATCGGTCGGTCACCACCAAACAGGTTCGATCCGGCTCGCGCATACCAAGGAACGTCTGGATGAGTTCAAACGGGTCGCAGGCCTCGCTACGCTTGCTGGTTTGAGTGGCGTAGAAGTTGTCGACAATGAGCGACTGAAGGAACTGCATCCCTTCCTGGACACCACCGGATTGCTGGGTGGGCTTTGGGACCCGTATGACGGTCATATTGATCCGACCAGCGTGACCAATGCCATGGCGCAATTGGCACGTGGTTACGGCGCTACCATTGTTCGGCACAATCCGGTAACCGCGATTACTCAACTCGCCGACAAAAAATGGGAAGTGACTACCGAACAAGGTGTCATTCACGCAGACATTATCGTGAACGCCGCAGGTTTCAGGGCCAATGAAGTGGCTGCGATGATCGGCCATCAATTCCCCATCTGTTCCCTGGAACATCAGTATCTGGTCACCGACAATATTCCAGCCTTGATGGACAGAGCCCACCACCTTCCCCTGCTTCGTGATCCCGATATTTCCTACTACCTTCGCCAAGAGGGCAAGGGGCTGATCCTCGGCCCGTACGAGAGAGAGCCGGTGGCCTGGGCAGTCGATGGGGTTCCAACGACGTTCGGTCAGGAACTGCTGCAACCAGAACTGAACCGTCTCGAAGGCATCATCGGTGCAGCGATGGAACAGGTGGGAATTATTGGTGACGGTGGGATCAAGACCGTGGTCAATGGGCCTATCGTGTACACCCCAGATGGCCTTCCCCTGCTCGGTCCCGTGCACGGCTACGACAACTACTTCGCTTGCGCTGGGTTCAGTTTCGGAATTACCCAGGGCGGCGGCGCAGGCCGTTATCTTGCTCAGTGGATCATCGACGGGCACCCCGAGGTTGAACTTTGGGAGCTGGATTCCCGACGCTTTGGTAGCTACGCCAATCTTTCCTACACCGTCACCAAATCGCTTGAGCTGTACGCCAACGAATACCAACTAAGCTGTCCGAACGAATACGCGATGCGCCCGGCGTGTCGCGAAGTGAAGACCACGCCGATTTACGAAATACTCAAGCACAAGAATGCCGTGTTCGGCGCTTATTACGGCTGGGAGCGTGCCAGCTGGTTTGCACAATCTGCCAATGCCCCTGTCGAAAACTTCAGCTACAGCCGGGGCAATTGGGATGCGGCAGTCCGGTCGGAATGCGAAGCCGTGCAGAATCGTGTAGGTATCCTCGATCTGAGCGCCTTCACAAAATTCGAGATCTCTGGAAAGGATGCTCGTTCATTTCTGGATCGGATCAGCCCCAACCAGGTTCCTGCCAAATGCGGGGATATAGCTCTCGCCCATGTACTCACCCCATCAGGTAGCGTGGCGTGGGAGTTCTCCATGACGCTGCTGGAAAGCGGCGCATTTTACCTGATGTGCCCGGCGGCTTGTGAGCTGCTAATTGAAGATTGGCTGCGGCAACGGGCAACAAAGTACGCAGATATCTCCATCGCGAACATCACTAGGGATTGGGGCACGCTAATCCTGGCAGGCCCTAGAGCACGAGAAGTACTGGCAAAACTCACCGACGCCGATCTGAGCAATGAGGCGTTCCCATGGTTTACCGGCCAGGAGATCCAGGTTGTCGGCGCTCCCGTTCGAGCATTGCGGATGAACTTTGTCGGCGAACTGGGGTGGGAACTTCACCACCCACTCCAACATCAGCAAGCTCTATACGAAGCCCTCGTCTGGGCGGGAGAAGCACATGGAATCGTCGACTTCGGGCTGCGGGCCATGGACTCGATGCGTATCGAAAAGGGCTATCAAATCTGGGGCCGCGAGCTGACAACAGAGTACTCGGCGCTGGCTGCCAACATGAGCTACTTCATCAAGACCGATAAAAGTGATTTTGAAGGGCGTGCGGCAGTGCTGGCGGAAAAAGAGAAGCCGAGCCCCCACCGTCTCGTGCTGATGGAAGTTCAAGCGGGCCCAGCTGATGCATTGGGTAGCGAGCCCATTTTCCATCAAGGGAAACTGGTAGGGCTTACCACATCCGGAGCCTATGGTTATCGCGTTAATAAGAGTTTGGCCATGGGCTTCATCAAGCGCGAACTTGCATCCCTGGATACTGAACTCACCATCACAATTCTGGGTGAAGAATGCTCCGCGAAAGTCATTCGTGGATGCCTTTACGACCCGAAAGGCGAACGCCTGAAATCTTGATTATGCAACTGCCTTCAAGAACGTGGAGGCAGCTTTCTGACCGCTAATGGGTAGGACGAAATGACCAATACACAACCTTTGGATAACGCGCCCAATGCAGAGGCCTCCATAATCGATGGGAAGGCGTTTGCCGAAATCTTGCGCAAGAATGTTGCAGTCGGTGCAAGGGCCTTCAGGGAGAAGCGCGGCAGGGCACCGGGGCTGGCTGTCGTCCTAGTCGGGAGCGATCCTGCTAGCCAGGTTTACGTGAAAACCAAAATGAAAAAGGCGCTTGAGTCCGGGATTGACTCCTTCCCTCACCTACTCGAAAGCGATACGTCCGAAGCGGACCTGCTGAACCTGATCGATAAGCTGAACAATGACCGCTATGTACATGGGATTTTGGTGCAGCTCCCGTTGCCCGCCCATATTGATGAGTCGAAGGTTATTGCGGCAATCAACCCGGCCAAAGATGTCGACGGTTTCCATCCGATCAATGTGGGTCTGCTAGGTCAGGGGAAAGCCAAACTGATTCCCTGCACTCCCCTGGGATGCTTGATGATGTTGAAGGATCAGATCGGTGACCTCAGTGGCAAAAAAGCGGTGATTGTCGGCAGGTCCAACATCGTCGGAAAGCCAATGGCGAATTTGCTCTTACAAGAAAACTGCACGGTCACGATTGTGCATTCCCGAACGCGGGATCTCATCACTGAATGTCGCCAAGCCGACATCCTAGTGGTCGCAATTGGGCGGGCGGAATTTATTGATGCAAGGGCGATAAAGCCAGGTGCAGTGGTCATTGACGTTGGCATCAACAGAGTCGAGAAAAGTGGAGTATCGGTTCTAGTCGGTGATGTCGATTTCGACTCTGCCAAGGACATCGCAGCGGCCATGACTCCAGTTCCCGGCGGCGTTGGCCCCATGACAGTTGCTTGTTTGATGAAGAACACCCTGGCAGCTGCGGAGGCGATTGAGAGTAATACTGCTGCACGCTACTGACAGTATAAACAGCGACTTGACCTGACAATGGCGCGCTTCCGGCTGTGCTTGTCAGGTCAAGAATTTGCTGATCAATATGCCTGTCAAACTTCCTTTCCAAAACTCCCTGTCGCCACAGACTGCAATCGGCCAAAAGCAGCCAGTCGGTTGCTGTGCTGGCGTTAGTACTCGAAATTATCCTTCACGCCTGGAAAGTCGAAATACTCTCTCGGCACTGCAGTCAGAAATCCCCCTTGTGAAGTCTGTCTCCCCTGAGCACCCGCAATTGAACGCAGGTGCTCACAGTGCTATCACTTCAACGGTATGGCCGACAGGCAGGGCCGAATTGACAGGCCACGTACAAGTAACTCATGTTCGATGAGACCGGCGATGCGGTGCCTTTCTTTCGCAGATTAACGGGCAGCTACTTGAGACTCCCGGCCAGGAACTGCTGCAACCGCTCGCTTTGCGGTTGTTCCAGCAGCGTGCCTGGCGCTCCCGACTCCTCCACCCGCCCCTGATGCAGAAACATGACGTGGTTCGACACCTGCCGGGCAAACGCCATTTCGTGGGTGACGACCACCATCGTCCTGCCCTCTTCGGCCAGTTGCTGCATGACCTTGAGCACCTCACCCACCAGTTCAGGGTCAAGGGCCGAGGTCGGTTCGTCGAACAGCATCACCTCGGGTTCCATGGCCAGCGCACGGGCAATGGCCACCCGTTGCTGCTGGCCGCCGGACAAATGCACCGGGTACTGGGCCTCGACTTTTTGTGGCAGCCCCACCTTGGCAAGGTAATGACGCGCCCGCTCCAGTGCCTGCGCCCGGCTGATACCGAGCACGCTCATCGGGCACTCGATGATGTTTTCCAGCACGGTCATGTGGCTCCACAAATTGAAGTGCTGGAACACCATCGACAACCGGCTGCGCAGGCTCCGCAACTGCCCGGGGTCAACCACACACAACTCGCCCCTCGGGTTTCTGCGGGTGAGCAACTCTTCGTCGTTGACGACAATGCGCCCGGCCGACGGTTGTTCAAGATGGTTGATACAACGCAGGAAGGTACTTTTCCCGGACCCGGAGGAGCCGATGATGCTGATCACATCACCCGCCCTGGCCCTGAGCGAAACCCCTTTCAGCACTTCATGGTTGCCGTAGTTTTTATGGATATCTTCAACGATCAATTTATACATTCGAGCAAGTCCGATAGGGGTCAGTGCGTGCGCGGTTTGAGGTAGGCCAGCCAATGCAGTTCGCCGCGTCGAAACAGCCAGATCAGGAAAAAAGCACAGGCGGCGTACAACACGCCGGCAATGCCAAAGGCAGTGAAGGATGCATAGGTCGCCGAGTTGACATCCCGGGCGATCTTCAGCAAATCGGGCACGGTGGCGGTAAAGGCCACCGAAGTGGAATGCAGCATCAGGATCACTTCATTGCTGAAAAATGGCAGCGCACGGCGCAACGCCGACGGCAGGATGATCCGCCGATAAAGCGTGAACCGGCTCATTCCGTAGGCACTGGCGGCCTCGACTTCACCGTGGGCGGTCGCCCTGATGGCGCCGGCAAAAATCTCGGTCATGTAGGCGCAGGTATTGAGCCCGAACGCGAGCACCGTGCAGTTGAAGCCGTCACGGAAAAACGCGTTGAGAAAGTCCTGGGACCGCACCACATGCAAGCTGTACACCCCTGTGTAGAAGAACAGCAGCTGGATGTACAACGGGGTGCCACGAAACACGTAGGTGTAGCACCAGACCGGCAGGCGCAGCAGCGGGTTGCGGCTGACGCGGGCCATCGACAACGGCACCGCCAGCAAAAAGCCCATCGCCACCGCCAGAATCAGCAGCCACAAGGTGACCACCAGCCCGGAAAAGTGTGGCCCGTCACTCCACAGGTAAGCCTGCCAGTAGTTTTCGAGAATCGCGGTCATAGCGCAGCCTTCCTGACGCCGACCGAGTAGCGACGCTCAAGCCACAGCAACACGCCATTGGAGACCGTGGTAATGGCGAGGTAAATCAGGCCGCCGACCAGGGTGAAGTAAAAGAACTGCATCGAGCCCTTGCCCGCATCCTGCGTGGCCTTGACCACGTCGGTCAGGCCGATGATCGACACCAGGGCCGTCGACTTGATCAGCACCTGCCAGTTGTTGCCGATGCCCGGCAAGGCGTGACGCAGCATTTGTGGAAAGAGGACCTTGCGAAAGGTTTCCCCACGGGTCATGCCGTAAGCCCTCGCCGCTTCGATCTGCCCCACCGGGACGGCCTGGAAGGCGCCGCGAAACGTCTCGGTAAAGTAGGCCCCGTAAATGAACGCCAGCGTCACGACACCGGCCAGAAACGGGTCGATGTCTATCTGAGTGATGCCCAGCCAGTCGGTCAGCCGGTTGAGCAACATCTGCAGGCTGAAGAACAGCAGCAACATGATCACCAGGTCCGGCATGCTGCGGATCACGGTCGTATACCCTGAGGCCAGTGCGCGCAACAATCGATTGGACGACAACTTGGAACTGGCGCCGATCAGTCCGGCCAGGACGGCGATCAGCAATGAACAAAGCGCCAGTTTGACGGTAGCCAGGGTGCCCAGCAGGATCTGCGGGCCAAAACCTTCCAGAAGCATCTCACTCTCCTTGTTCTTGTTAGGGTGAGGTGAAGGGGGCAATAGAGCGCTCGAACGAGCGCCCTGCTCAAGGTCACGACGACGAGTTACCGGGCGCCGTTACCGGGAGCCGTAGACGTCGAAATCGAAGTACTTGTCGTTGATCCGCGCGTAAGTACCGTTGGCGAGAATGGTCGCCAGGGCCTTGTTCAAGTCTTCGCGCAAGGCGACATCTTCCTTGCGCAAACCAAGGCCATCGCCGACGCCGAAGAAGCCCGGGTCCTCCAGGGTGGCACCGGCAAATTCATAGTCCTGACCCGCCGTTGTTTTCAGGAAGCCGTAGCTGGCTTGAATGGCACCCTGCAACGAGGCATCAAGCCGCCCCACTACCAGGTCGGCGTACACCTGGTCCTGATTCTGATAGGAAAGAACGTCCACGCCCTTGGAACCCCAAACCGCTTTGGCATAGGACTCCTGGGTCGAGCCCTGCTCCACACCGATGCGCTTGCCCTTGAGCGATTCGAGGGTCGGCTGTAATCCCGATCCACGTTTGGCCACCAGGCGTGCCGGTGCATTGGACACCTTGTCGGTAAACGCAATCTGCTCAAGGCGTTTGGGGGTGATGGTCATCGAAGACGCCACCGCATCGAACTTGCGCGCCAGCAGTGCCGGGATCATCCCGTCCCAACTGCTTTCCACCCAGACGCAGCGGGCTTTCAGTTCGGCGCACAACGCTTCGGCGATGTCGACCCCGAAGCCCGTCAGCGTGCCATCCTGGTTCTTGTATTCCAGCGGTGGGTACGTCGGGTCGACTCCCAGCTTCAACACCTTGCCGGACCAGTCGGCCGCCCCCGCCAGGCTCGAGGCCGTCAGGAACACCAGGGAAACGGCTGCAATCATCTTGTTCATTTTTATTCCTCTCAGACCGTAGATTTTTTACCGGCACAACGGGTGGAACTGCGCCGTCTCAACTCAGAAAACGTTCGACCAACTTGACCCAATAGCTCGCGCCTACCGGCAGGCAGCCGTCATTGAAGTCATAGCCGGGGTTGTGCAGCAGGCACCCGCCTTCGCCCTCGCCGTTGCCGATCACCAGATAGCTGCCGGGGCACTTTTCCAGGACAAAGGCAAAGTCCTCGCTGGCGGTGAATGGCCGCAAGTCTTCGATCAGGTGTTCATCTCCCAGCCACTCGCGGGCGACTTCATGGGCAAATGCCGTCTGTTCGGGATCGTTGATCAACACCGGATGGCAATGCTGGTAATCGATGTGGACCCGGGCGCCGAAACTCTCGGCCTGGCCCTTGACCAATTCGGTGATCCTGACCTCCAGCAAACGGCGAACCTCGGGGGTCAGGGCGCGTACGCTCAGGCTCAAGTCGGCGCTGGACGGGATGACGTTCGAGGCGCTCCCGGCATGCAGGGAGCCCACGGTGATGATCGCCATCTCCTGCGGGTTGACGTTGCGCGAGACGATGCTTTGCAGGGCCATCACGATCGAGGCGCCAACCACCACCGGGTCGACGGCTTTGTGCGGCACCGCGCCATGGCCGCCGTTGCCGATGATCTTGATGTTCACCGTGTCGGCAGACGCCATGAACGGTCCACTGTAAAAACCCAGATGCCCGACGGGATAACCCGGCACGTTATGCATGGCGAAGATCGCGTCACACGGAAAGCGTTCGAGCAGTCCGTCCTCCAGCATTTTCCTGGCACCACCCAGTCCCTCTTCCGCCGGCTGGAAAATCAGGTGCACGGTGCCGTTGAATGCCCGTGTCCGGGCCAGATACTGACCCGCCGCCAGCAGGATGGCGGTATGACCGTCGTGACCGCAGGCATGCATGACACCGTCTATCCGGCTGGCATAAGGCAAACCGGAGGTTTCCTGGATCGGCAATGCATCCATGTCGGCGCGCAAGCCAATGGACCGACCCTCGCCATTTTTCAGGGTGGCAACGACCCCGGTCTTGCCCACCCCGGTGCTGACCTCAAAGCCCCACTGAGTCAGACACGCGGCAACCCGCTCACTGGTGGCGAACTCTTCAAAACCCAGCTCAGGGTGCGCGTGAATGCTGTGACGTATCGCGATCATTTCATCTTGCATCGCGGCAATACCAGGCAGGACCAAACCGGCATTCATGAGTGTTCTCCTTCGAGGGCTGTGCGGCAGCGAAAGCGCTGTTGGGCTCGATCTTAGGGAACTGGCGCTGGGCTGGGGAGCCGCAGTTTGGTTATGATGACAACCATGAGTTGTCACCAGGGTGAGCAGATGAAACTGCATCAATTACAGGCGCTGATTGCCAGCGCCGAAACCGGCAGCATCCGCGCGGCCGCTCGTTCGCTGGAGATTTCCCAGGCTGCGGTGACCAAAGCGTTGCGCGAACTGGAAACCAGCCAGCAGCTACCGCTGTTTACCCGAACCTCCAGCGGTCTGAACTTCACCGAATACGGCAAAGTGCTGCTGACTCATGCCCGGCTGGTGATCAAGCAACTGGAGCACGCACAGACCGAGCTCGATCACATGCGCGGGAAGGCCCAGGGCCGGCTCTGTGTCGGGATCACCCCATGGGTTGCCCTGACCTTCCTGCCCGAAGTCGTGTCGGTATTTCGCGAGCGTATGCCACAAATCAGGCTGGAGCTGTACGAAAGCCTGATGGCCGTTGCCCAACCGCTGTTGCGCGACGGCAGCATGGACTTCGCGATTGGCCAACTCCATCCCACCCAATCGACCCAGGAATTCGCCAGCGAAACCTTGCTCGATTACCAGACCTCGGTGCTGGTCCGCGAGGGGCACGCCCGACAGCATGCGCGATCGATCCACGAGTTACTGGAAGAAAACTGGACCCTGAACTACGCGCCGGACGGGCACGATGGGCTGATGCAGGAACTGTTCTGGAAACACGGCGCGCAGATTGACGAAAATCGAATCGTGCGTGCTCATTCACTGGCCATTTTACAGATGATGGTCGAGCGGGCCGACATGTGCACCTGGGGGCCTTCCATCGTGAGCACAGCCCCGCCATTCCTGGGGCGCGTGGTATCCCTGGGGTTGGCCGAGCAGTTCGAGCCCCGGCAGCTGAGCATCGTGACGCGCCGCGATGGCGCTCTGAGCAATCCGGCAGTCTGTTTCACCGAGTGCTTGTTGCAGGTCATTCGGCGCCATGCGCGTTCGGCCAAAAAAGAAGACCGCGCGCTGTTTGAAACCTTGCGGCTGCGGTGAGGTGAGCCTGGCCGCGCTCAAGGCGTCATCGCAGACTATTCTTGATCTGGGTAACCCACCGGTCGCACCGAAGGAGGTCTCTCGTTGATGCACTGTGTCCTTTTCAAAATCCGCTGATCCAACGGTCTGGGGCACAGCCCCAGGCACCTTTGTCTGCCCCCTGAAACGGAGACGCCAGCATGAGCACCTTGCAACTTCACCCCGCACTGGACAATGGCATCCAACCCGCCGCCGCGAATTTCACCGGTGGCACCCTGCAATGCCTGTGTGCGACCGACAAGGTCGAAGTCAGGATCGACGCACAAACCCTGCATAACCACGCGTGCGGCTGCAGCAAATGCTGGAAACCACAAAACGCGATATTTGCCGTCATCGCCGTGGTGCCTCGAGATAAGGTCAGCGTCATTGCCCACGGCGAAAAACTGGAGATTGTCGATGCAGCCGCCACCATCCAGCGCCACGCCTGCAAGCAGTGTCACGCCCATCTCTTCGGGCGCATCGAGAACAAGGACCATGCGTTTTATGGCCTGGACTTCGTCCACACCGAGCTTTCGCCACAGAGTGGATGGGCGGCGCCGGGATTCGCGGCGTTCGTGTCCTCCATCATCGAAACCGGCACAGCGCCAGCGCAAATGAAGGCTATCCGCGAGCGCTTGCGCTCGATCGGCCTGGAACCCTATGACTGCCTGTCCCCGGACCTGATGGACGCACTGGCGACCCATGTCGCCAAACAGAGAGGCCTGCTGCCCGCCGCCTGATCGATCGGTCGCCGCGGTTTCTTGTCCGGACCGCGGCGCCGATTCACCTTGAGATTGAATCCAGTCACCCCGCCCCCGGGGGACTCATATGCCCCCACCGATGTAACGAACTATTTCGTGGATATTTACCTATAGAGAGGATCCTTATACGATGAGGCCCGCATCCACTGCTCTCCCTCAGGCGCGAGTAAACCATCTAAATTTAGTGCATGACAAAGCGACTTGAAAATTGAGCTTTACAGACGAAAAACATTGCGCGGGCAAATACGCGAAACCGGATACGGACTCAATCGCCCCCACCTATAAATACAATATCATTGAGCACCCGAACAATGAACAGCACTAGCCCCCCGACTGAATTCCCCAATAATTTCAGCATCGTCATCGTGAACTACAAGACACCGGAAATCACCAAGATATGCTTAGAGTTATTGCACCAGCACGTGGGTGGCCACAACGTCCCAATCTGGGTGGTTGACAACTACTCGGCCGATGAAAGCACTGAATACTTGCGAACACTGGACTGGATCAACTTGATCGAGCGATCCGTTTCCGAACCGGAAGCAGGCCATATCGCGCACGGCAAGGCACTCGACATGGTGCTGGAGCGAGTCGACACCGATTATTTGATCCTGATGCATACCGACACGTTCGTTTTCGATAAAAATGTCTTTCCGATGATACTGAACAAGTGCATCAATAATAAAAAAGTCGCAGCCGTCGGGTGTGTAGAGCAATTAAATCGTGGCACCGCGAGAACGCTTTGGCGCTTTAGTTCGCGACTGTTCAAACACCACTACAGACGCATTAAAACCTCCATGGGATTACGTTCCAGAGAACCAAAACCCTATAGAGAGGTCTATTTGAAGAGTTTCTTCACATTGTGGAACTGCAAACTCGTCAAACAGCACGGCATGCACTTCTCGATGGATGATCGTGTTCCTGGATATACCCTTCAAGACCGAATGACCCAACTTGGTTATGTCGTTGAAACTTTATCGCCACGTAAAATCTTCAGCTATCTCGATCATATCCAGGCGGGGACTGTTGCAGCGGCTGGCGGCTATGGAAAGACTCATAGACGAACCAAAATGTACAATAATATACTTAAGCGCCTGAACAAGGGTGACGGCAAGGCTTAAGCTACGCCGACACGCATAAGCCAGTCACCCGCAGGTCGTTATATCAAGTTATCGGAGCAATAATGGCAGTCATCACTCAGGCACTACCCATCACCCTCTCACCGGAGCTTGATTTCGACCAGAACGACGCCAGCGCCTTTGGTGAGTCATTGACTGGCCAATATGTGCAGGCCACGCCATTTCCGCACATCGTCATCGACAACTTCTTGCACGAAGACCTGATTGCAAGCATTTGCTCGAACTTCCCGGTCGAGCCAACCAACAACGAAATGCTCTACGAGCGCGGCTATAAAGGGCAACGAAAGCGTCAAATCAGCCCCAACGAATGCTCTCCGTTTTTAAAGACTGTTTTCAATGCTTTCAACTCGGCACCCATGCTGCAGTTTCTTGAGAAGTTAACCGGCATCGAAGGCTTGATACCTGACCCCTACTTTACCGGTGGTGGCTTGCATGAAACGAAAAGCGGCGGTTTCCTGGGGGTGCACTCGGACTTCAGGCTCAACAAGAAGCTTAACGTCGAGCGCAGGCTGAATATCATTATTTATCTGAACGAAGACTGGAAAGATGAGTATGGAGGCAACCTGGAACTTTGGGATGTCAACATGAAAACCTGCCTTAAAAAGGTCTTGCCCATTTACAATCGCTGCGTCGTTTTCAATACAGACAAAGACAGCAACCATGGGCACCCGGAGCCTTTGACGACCCCAGAGCACATCACTCGCAGGTCTATAGCGCTTTATTACTACACCGCCGGCACCTTGGCGATCGATCCCGCGCAAAGAAACAAAACCCACTACAAACCAAGGCCCAAAGATCGTTTCAGCCTCAAGTACTACATGAATAAATTAATCAAGAAGAAAAACTGAGCCATACCGCCAGACGATTGAGTTCGTGCTTTTCAGGCTTTAGTTCGGTCGCGAGTAGCTCCGTCGGGCACCACGCCGGCAAGCCGAAAGCCTCTGGATCGCTCCTGCTGCAAGGGTAACGGAACGGAAACGCTAACGTGGGTGTCAGCTGTTTAGACACCCCTGTTTCTTCCCTCAACCCAAATGAAGCGGTGAAGTCATGAACAATATTATCTACCTCGTTGGCGCCGTCGTGATCGTCCTGTTTATCCTGTCGTTTGTCGGCATGGTCTGATCCAGACTGCCAGATGCCAAGGGCAAAAAAGCCCGCTCAATAGCGGGCTACCTGGAACAGCCCCAAGTGACCAAGGGCTCTCACCCCTGACGTTCGGTGTCTCGAGGGGGCCTCGTTGTTGGGTGGCGCATGCGTTCCCCTGTAGGAGCTGCCGAAGGCTGCGATCTCTTGATCTTGATCTTGATCTTCAGCAATCTCCAGATCGCAAAATCAAAATCAAAAGATCGTCCGAACGCGGCCCGAGCCTTCGACAGCTCCTACATTATCTGTTTTCCCCCGGGATGCCGTTACAAACCCTTGCGCAAATCGTCCTCCAGCTTTCGACAAACCTCTGCGATGATGCTTTTTCCGACTGCCGGGCCGGAGTAGCTCTCTACTTCCTCGCGGCATTGTTCGGTGGCATCACGGGCCTGCATGCTTTGCTTGTCTCGCGATGTGTTGCTGACATAAAAGCCGACTGCCAGGTACAAGGTGATTGCGACAGTGATTCCGACGACGATCTTGCCGACCCGGCCAATTTTCTTTTCTGACGGTATTGGCCATCCGGGCGAGATTCGTATTTTTTGCCTGAGGTCGGATTGGCAGTGTTTACATAAAATGGCTTCAGCCATGATGACTTCAGCGCAATAGGGGCAACTCTTTTTTCCAGCCTCCACAGATGAAACTCCTTTTTCAAAACGAGATTCTAACATTGGGTTCGGGGGCGAGAGACAGCGTCGCTGCTCAGCCGGTTGACTCCACAGCCAGAAACGGACAGTCGAGCGTGC
>NZ_AKJO01000142.1:0-24238 GCF_000282295.1 Pseudomonas sp. GM33 | reverse complement strand
CATCGCGAGCAGGCTCGCTCGCGATGGCCGTCAACGATAACGCGCCCAATCTGACACCCCGCGGTGTTCTCTGGCTCATCGCGAGCAGGCTCGCTCCTACAAAAGAACAGGCTATTCAGGGATTGTTACAGGATCTGTCAAAGGTGTTTATCAAAACCACGTCTATATGAACGTATCCGTCCCCCCTAAAATCTGCCACGCCAACAAGGCAACCTGATTAACCAAGTTACAGCCCCCACGAAGGCAGTTAATCAAACACCCAGGTACTGAAGCTCCACACGCAATCTCAAAAGGATTGCGTGCCCCCTCTCGACCTTAGAAAGGTAAAACTCAAATGAAAGCTTTATTGGTTCTGGCCCTCGGCAGCGTGTGCGTAACCGCCATGGCAAGCGAGGCCCCGACTGATGTCGCGCAGCAACAACCGCCTATTGAGGAATACACTTACTCGATGAATCTGGACATCGCCAAAGTGATCTCGATGAGCGAAGCACCGAATGTTTGTGAAGTTGTCCCCATGAAAATGGAATACGAAGATTCCAACGGTCAACGGCATATCCTGCGTTACAGCGCGATGGGCAACGGTTGCTCTAACGGCTGATCCCTGCTTCACCCTCCCCCAATAAGGTTCGACCCACCCGCCACGATCAGGCAGATGAAGCGCCGAACCTTAATTATCGATTAAATCGATTGTTTTAAGCATTTATTTGCGCTTTTTAATCGAATTAATCGGCGTAGCATCCTATTCAACCCAAGACAAACAACGCCCACGAATCCGGAGCACTGACCATGAAAACCCAACTGATCCTCGCCCTGACCCTCTCCGTCCTGGCTGCCAACACCTTCGCCGCCGATGGTTACGACCGCACCGGCTCGGCCGCTTACACCACTGAAGCGACTGTCGCTTCCGACGGTTACGACCACACCGGTTCAGCCTCTTTTGCCGCCGATGGCGCTGACCATGTAGGTGCCGGCAAACTGGCTTCCGACGGCGCTGACCACACCGGTGCCGCCCGCCTCGCTGCCGATGGCGCCGACCATGTAGGCGCAGGCAAACTGGCTTCCGACGGCGCTGACCACACTGGCGCCGCCCGCCTCGCTGCCGATGGCGCCGACCACGTCGGTGCAGGTCGCCTGAGCTGATCCACCCGCGTGACTTCACAGCCCGACTTCGGTCGGGCTTAGTTGTGTCTGGAGCCTGAGAAAACCCCACAGAAACACAAGATGTAGTGAAAAAAGCCTTTTTTGGTTATTTCTTGTACAAAAAATTCCCGGGGCAAAAAATCAGGAAAAAAAATCTTCCCCCGCCAATGCCCTTCAAAGCCCTGTAAACCCTCGCTCCGACCGAAATACGGCCCCCGTCGACCGATCCGTGAGCCATTTCGCCGCACCACAGCACGCAAAACTTCCCTATAATGCGGCCTTAAACGGGCCTGCAATATCCCCTTACAGGGATGAAAAGCCAGTCTGAAGCCCCGCACAGGCGCTTGCCGCTTGCTGCGCCCATCAGTGGCTCTCGGAACCCCGTACAAAATTCTGTTTGATGCCTGCGTATAGCTGCTGCAAAAAACGATTCCTTTAGATCCAACGCGGCCAGTAAGGCCGTGTGAAAAACCAACCTATCCATTTTCACACGGGCACTCTGGCCCTCACGCAGGAGACGACACGTCATGCTGAGCTGGGACGAATTCGACAAAGAAGACACGGAAGTAGCAGTCAAGAGCGCCAACGCTGGCCACGCCACCGAAGCCAACATGGACCGTCTCGACAGCGCCGGCGGTGCCGCCGCCCTGGAAGCCCGTGCCGTGACCGCCGCTGACTCCGCCGCCGTTGCCCGCGCCAAAGCCGCTCTGGATTCGCTCGACGTCGCCGAAGGCCTCGCCGAACTCGAAGGCGCCTCCGCCCGTGTCGCCGTTGACGAAAAGCGCATGATCAACTGCCGCGCCGACCTCAACCAACTCGTACCCTTCAAGTACGACTGGGCCTGGCAGAAGTACCTGGACGGCTGCGCAAACCACTGGATGCCGCAAGAAGTCAACATGACCGCCGACATCGCCCTCTGGAAAAACCCGGAAGGCCTGACCGACGACGAGCGCCGCATCGTGATGCGCAACCTCGGCTTCTTCTCCACCGCAGACTCCCTGGTTGCCAACAACCTGGTCCTGGCCGTGTACCGCCTGATCACCAACCCGGAATGCCGCCAGTACATCCTGCGCCAGGCCTTCGAAGAGGCGATCCACACCCACGCCTACCAGTACTGCATCGAATCGCTGGCCATGGATGAAGGCGAAATCTTCAACATGTACCACGAGATCCCATCGGTCGCGAAAAAAGCCACCTGGGGCCTGAAATACACCCGCTCGATCTCCGATCCGAAGTTCG
This sequence comes from Pseudomonas sp. GM33, assembly GCF_000282295.1. NCBI lineage: Bacteria > Pseudomonadati > Pseudomonadota > Gammaproteobacteria > Pseudomonadales > Pseudomonadaceae > Pseudomonas > Pseudomonas sp. GM33. The sequence goes on along the minus strand of NZ_AKJO01000142.1, from coordinate 21,859 downwards.
AAACCGGCACCGTCGAAACCGACAAAGAGTTGCTGCGCAACCTGATCGCCTACTACTGCGTCCTGGAAGGCATCTTCTTCTACTGCGGCTTCACCCAGATCCTCTCCATGGGCCGCCGCAACAAAATGACCGGCGTCGCCGAGCAGTTCCAATACATCCTGCGCGACGAATCCATGCACCTGAACTTCGGCATCGACGTGATCAACCAGATCAAAATCGAAAACCCGCACTTGTGGGATGCTGAAATGAAGGAAGAAGCTTCGCAGATGATTCTGCAAGGTACTCAGCTGGAGATCGAATACGCGCGTGACACCATGCCTCGCGGCGTGCTGGGCATGAATGCGGCGATGATGGAGGACTACCTGAAGTTCATTGCTAACCGTCGCCTGTCGCAGATCGGTTTGAAGGAAGAGTACCCAGGGACGACTAACCCGTTCCCTTGGATGAGCGAGATCATGGACTTGAAGAAAGAGAAGAATTTCTTTGAGACTCGGGTTATTGAGTATCAGACTGGTGGGGCTTTGAGCTGGGATTGATTCCCTAGTTTCTCCGCGATTTGACGATGGTGTCATACATCGAAAAACCGAAAGCCCCGATCTGATCGGGGCTTTTTTGTTTGGCCATGGATATTCACCCCCCCTTACACGTAGAAAATACCTACAACACTTACAGCAGTTTCCGCCTTAATGGCCACTCAAAACTCCTAACCGTTATGACAGCCCGACCATTGAGGCCTTTGCTACAAAATGAACTGGGCCGGAAGCCTTGTCGCGTACCTACATTCGGTGGAATTCAGCACCTCTACTTAAAGTTCATTTCTTGCCCGGTACCTAGTGAACCGTTACCATTTATCGCATATAGGGCGTGTCACTTCTGGGCCGCAATTCACCTGAGCGCTACAGTGCGCTTTTTTTATTTTCGTCTTAGGCGCATCGACTAAATCAATGAAATATAAGGACTCTATCCCGGTCATCGACCTCTTTGCCGGCCCGGGCGGACTCGGGGAGGGATTCTCTTCAATCGGTGGCCCTGAGAAGGGAGTACGTAAGTTTCAGCTACGTGTCTCGATCGAGAAAGATCCTGTCGCTCACGCGACTTTATCCCTCCGCGCATTGTTTCGCGCTTTTCCAAAAGGCGAAGCACCGGAGGCTTACTACCAATACGTCCGGGGCGAAATCACTCGTGAAGAGCTTTTCAAGCATCCGGACGTACCGGCAGAAGCGGTGGAGGCTGCACAAGAAGCTAAGCTAGCAGAGCTTGGTAAAATTTCGCCCGATGAGGTCGATAATTGGATCAGGGAAGCCCTGATAGGCGCAGATGAATGGGTACTCATTGGCGGACCGCCGTGCCAAGCATACTCAGTAGCAGGACGTGCCCGTCGAACACGCGAGAGCCAAGAGGAGTTTGAAAGCGACGAGAAGCACTTTCTCTACAAAGAGTATCTGCGGATTATTCGCGAGTTCAAACCGACGATCTTCGTCATGGAGAACGTGAAAGGCATACTTTCCTCGAAGCACAGCGGCTCGAACATTTTCCAGCAAATTCTCGAGGACCTCTCAACTCCTGGTGGCAATCTTTCGTACAACATCCGTTCCTTAGTCGTCCCTAAAGATGTGGAGAAACCAGATCCACATGACTTTGTCATTCAAGCGGAACGTCACGGTCTTCCTCAGGCTCGACACAGGGTTATCCTGCTTGGGGTTCGCTCTGACGTTGCCTCGAGCTGTCCTGCTCTATTGGAGCGTCCGCAAAAGCTTGTAATGGAACCCAGCAAAACGGTTTTCACAGTTGGGCAGGCTTTATCAGGGCTCCCTCCAATACGGAGCAAAATTTCAAGGGGAGGAGACTCCCTCGAAGCCTGGCTCTCAGCCTTGGATGAGGCCAGCTCTATGCTTTTACGGCCTTATGTGGCTGGCTGGGGGGATTTAATAGATACCATGAAGGATGCGGCTGTTAACGCACAGCGGCTGAAATCTAATGGCAGAGGATTCATACCTTGGAAAGTAGTTCCAGAAATGAGTGCCAAGCAACGTGAGTGGTTTCTCGACCCCAGACTGAATGGGGTGCTACAGCATGAGGCTCGGAGCCATATGCGCTCTGACCTGCATAGGTATATTTTTGCAGCAAGCTACGCACGGTTGAACGGCACCTCACCAAAAATACACCAATTCCCTGCCCAACTCCTGCCAGCTCATGAAAACGTGTCTTCCGATTCCGTTCCCTTTAGTGACCGTTTCAGAGTTCAAATGGAAGATGGTCCGTCTACCACAGTTGTCGCCCACATAGCTAAAGATGGTCATTACTACATTCACCCGGACCCAAGCCAGTGCCGCAGTTTGACTGTTCGCGAAGCCGCGCGACTGCAGACTTTTCCTGACAATTACTTCTTCGAGGGAAATAGAACACAGCAGTACACACAAATCGGAAACGCAGTTCCGCCGCTTCTTGCCAGAAAGATTGCAGCTGTTGTCGCTGAGATCATCGACTCCTATCGCTCAGGGAAAAGCCGCCAAGCGTCACTTGGTATTTGATCGAACAAAACAGACTATCGAGCAACACAATCTGCGTCGGATAGTTTAAGGGGGGGGGGGCAGACAGCCCTCCCGCCCCGAAACTATCCGGCGAATTTTCAGCGAACCTCAGTCAGTGAAAATTCGCGATTTACTAAGCCTACACCCATAGTTTTGAGCTTTCTGTCTGGGTCATGGGATGTCAGAGCACCTCAGGAATATCTGCCAAGGGAGGAGAGAACGGTCGAGAGAACATTGCCTCTAGACACTCTGGACGCTTTGCCCATTCAGAGATCATCCTCCCATTTGCTGTCTCATGAAGACGATCATTGACCTCCCGAGCCCAAACTTCGATCTGCTTAACAAGCTGAGGAGAAATACCCTGTCTACTCCAGACACGCTCGTGGTTAAAGGACTTGCCATAAGCTTGAGAAACTAATGCAACAGTGTAAGCCGCAACATTCGCGAGAAAGGCAGGCACTAATGGTCGCGCAGTCTTGTGTACTGCCTTGAATAACAGAGCTTTCGAGACAATAGCCTTAAAATAAGAAACATCCGGAGTAAAAACTGTACCTTTAGCTTCAACGTCGGTCATACCAGACATGAACCGGTCAAAGCACTTCTGTGCGCCAAGACTGACAACATCAGCTTGGCCATCCCACGCAGTGGAGTACTTTGCCAACTCAGTTTTTGTTATTTTTCTCGAGGTTGGTACAGACTCCCTCAGGGCGCGAAGCTTAGCTGGAGTGACACCTTCACGTGAGAGTAGAGTGTTGTAACTGCCCGCAGCCCTCTCGTAGAACCATCGGCCCATGCCATCAGGGCAATAGACCGAAAGCGATAACCGCTCAATATCAACATGGAATGGTTTATTGGCTGATAGATCTGATTGCCGAACAGCATTTTGACTGTTGGCATAGCGCGAGATATCGGAGACAAGTGCCTCCTCTTTTGCAGGATCTTGCTCTTTCATAACGATGATTTTGGCTGGAACGCGAACTTTGCTCAAATCCGTTTCTGCATATTTTTTCTTGGCGAAGAAAATTGAAGCTGTAGTTTGGCCACCATTAACGATTTGCATGCCACGCAACCAAGCGATGCCTGGCGATCCATCTGCGGTACGATCCAGTCGCATCTCATCAGCGACTAATACGATCCCGTTGTTATAGGCCATGAATCTTTCCGGGGCACTCCGCAAAGTATTCTGGAGTCCCGCATTCACGCCCTTGGCCTTCACGCTTAAGAATGAGCGCACATTGGCCTCAAGCAGGCGAGGTCCAAATTTTTCATAAACGAACCGAAGCGCCTCACCAGGGATTGCAGTAAGTGCATAGTCATAGTCCCCTGTTTCGCCTGGTACGAAAACGCACGGCAGTGGAGAACCTGACACCTCATTGAAGTCAACGACAAGCTCATCACGTGGCTTACCTTCAGAACGATGGCGAAAAAGTCGCTCAATATCCATGACTTCCAGCTTCACGTGCTTTCCGCCAACGTCTCGGGCTTTGAAACTCTTCGACTTGGCTATACCGTCCGTAAGTACGTAAACACGTACCTGTTCAAGCCCGTCGTAAATTTCTCGAATCGTCAGCGCCAGGGAATGGACATCACTTGACGGATCAAGCTTTTCGGCAATACGGCCAGCTGCACAGAGCTCCAAGAAGCGAACACATTGGGCCGCCGCTGTCTTGACGTCTTGATCGGGGATAGGGCTCAGGCTTTCGAAGCCTTCGTATAGACTTACGAACAGATCAAGCTGGTCAGCGTCTTCAGACATGGCATAACCGCTCAAGCGCAAATTCGCATTTCCGACCTTCCCCTGAAAGTGGCAGACAACTGGGTCGAAAGTCATTCCCGCATCAACGAGGTGCTGCATCACCACTTCGGAAAAAACGAGTTCACCGAATGCAGCGCCATCAGACATCTGGGTTGCAATCTCGCTCCTAGTCTCTGCGAAAAAGTCATCAAGCGTCATCCAGTTACTCCTAATTGTTTCAGAGCCGCGTCGAGGTCCGAAAGGAAGTCTCCGGCGTGGTCCAGATTGATTTCGTAGAGGGCACGCGTGACTCCAGCGGGAACTACTCCCGGAGTCAATCTCGGGAAGCCTTCGGATACAGAGAAAACCCGCTTCTCCTTCGATTCGAATTTTCGGATGTAGTGACTCGAGTGGCCTTCGAAGTAACCAGAGACCATGAGCCTCTCTCTAAGAAAATTGACCGCTCCTGGTTCTCCTCCTAGTCGTAGCTCAGTCTCCGCGATCATCTCAGGAAGAGTGAGCCCACCCTCCTCACGCGAAAAACGCACGGCGGCGAGAAATAGAGGCGATGTTAGGGAGTCGTCCAACTGCTCAAGGGAGCCTATTTTCACAGGGAAGCCTGACGAGGACATCGTAGCCTTGACTTCAACCGCACCGTCTCCTAACAGGAAATCTTGCGGAGCATCATCGGGTCCCACCCAGCTCCGGAGCACCTCCTCGACCGGAACACCTGAGTCCAAGAGCGTAACCATGAAGGTGAGTTCACCCGCCAGGCCGAGCTCTGCCTCTGGACTGAGAGGATTCGCCCCACGCGACATGAACTGCTTCCAAGCAATTACTCGTCCAATTAAAACCCGCAACAACTTGCTTTCGTCAACGCCAGTAGTAGCGACATCATCTATCGCGCCGACTACATCGCATACCATCGCAGTGAAAAGCTCGGAGCTTCCGGCTTCTTTGCGAGTCAGCGCCAACGTTAGCTCCCCATAATTTGCCGAATCGGCTCTCTCAATCAAGAAACCCTGCCCCTCGGGTAGTTTTTCAGTTCGAACCAACTTAGCAGTCGGGAAGCAGAACAGTATCGCCTCGGCGTTGGTCGGCGAACGCCGCCCTGCCTGCACCTCGACGGGGCCTGCAGAAGCAAGGGAAATAGCCTGCCAACCTGGCATGGAATCATTACCGGACAGTGATGACCAGGCCAGCAGAAACTCTTCACTCAGACGGGCCATATTCCTGCATCCAATAGAGAAGGTTAACTTCATATTCCACGCTAATCGGATTAGCGCTTGCGGGAAACGCAATGGCGAAAGCCATTATGGGTTTGCTCCACCCAGGAACAATGAGTCTGTCGCGCGCCTTATCTTTGTAAAAATATGGTGTAAGCGGGTAAAGCAGCAGCAGACCTCGGTCAGAGTCACCGCCTATTTTTCTACGGACCTCCCGAATACCCTTGCCGCTAGGAACACTCGGTGAGGTGACGCGGTTACGAGCATCGTCCCGCTTCCAGGCCGCACGAGTGAGCTCCAAAGCTTCCCGCCATACCTCATCGCCAAGGTCCACACCCTCGTCTTTGGGATCGGTTAAAACACCAATGGCGAAGCTCTTTGCATTCAGCTTTTCAGGATCCGCGGAGTCGTCGGTCTTGCGAATAGAGTATCTTGTTGAAGGAGTGCCTCCAGGAAAGATGTGCTCATCTCCTTCGCCAGTCCCTCCGCCTAGCAGAGCTACGCTCCATTTCGCCAACTGCCCAGTATCGACCATCTTTGAAATGAACTCATGCAGCACGGGGGCCTTGGCGCTGGTAGCGTTCGGATGCGTTGCATACGCCCCGAGGAATGTGAGCACCTTGTCTACATCCACGTTTTTCCAAAGGCGAGCATTTGGCCAAGAATCCTGATCACCATCGCGTTCATACTTAGGTGAATCCTCACTCCCCCCCCCAAGCGACTCGATCAAGGAGTCTGTGGCGTCGAGATTCTGCTGCTGGATCTTAGCGTCGCGGTGGAAGACAATAGTCTGCGGACGCGTGCCGCTATAAGTTAGCGAAAGAGTTTGCGCGTTACGCATCTTCAAGGGAGAGGTGACTGTGAGCACCTCATGTGACATCACTTTGAGTCCGTACTGCTCCGGTGTCAGTTTGGCCTCGGCCATGAAGTCAAGCTCATCCCGTAGCTCCTCCGATGCGTCTGCAATGTGGCAGAACCACGTCACCAGATCTGGTGAAGTGTAGAGGCGACATAGGTCCAGGTAGCCAGAGCGGTAACCAAACCAGCGTCCCATCTGCATGAGCGTGTCATACATCTTCGTCGTGCGCACGAAGTAGCTCACACACAGCCCCTCAAGTGTCAGGCCCCGGGAAAGCTTTTCACCGCCTATTGCAATTACTTTCAGTGCCGCACCTGGTGTTGCATAGTCGAGCACATCCTTGGCCTTGCCATTGATTGGGCGAACCTTTATGTCATTTAACACCTCAGGCAGTACTGCTCGGATCTCGTCCCAGCTCGGCATAGCTGACGGGTGCTCCTCAACCGGCGAGAGCTCCGCAACTTGGTCGCGAATGGGAACGAAGTCCTCATTCCAAAGCTTATGCAACTGAGCCAGTATTTCGTCCGAACCAATGCCGCGTACGATTCGCTGCCGCATGCGGCGCACGGCCTCTTCAACCTGCTTGCACACATGACTCTGCACATCGACGTAACGGGTAACGTGGATCAGCATAGAGCTATGCTGGTCACCTTGGCCGCGAAGCTCTCTGGTCGCGCAGGCGAGCACGAAAGCGCAGATGGCCTCTTGCAACGAAGGTGGAATGATCTCTTGGCCGTCATAGGTTGGGACGTGGGTCTTTGGGTGCTTGGGCGGCATCCAGCCAGAGTCCAAGCCTGAATCGTAGTGGTCCACAATATCTCTCGAAAGAGGCAGCGCACCCTTACGTCCGTCCTTGGTTAGCTTCCCAAACATACGGGCAGGACCTACGTAGTTCGACGGTGCCGCGAGGTTGATTATGAAGGACCTAGGAAATAGATCTGGGCCTTCATTTGTAGTAGCCCCCTTGTGGTGGATGAAAATATTGGCGAAGGGCGTCGCCGTATAGCCAACGTAAGCCTTGCGAGTAAAGGAATGGAGCACTTGTCGGATGAGACTGTTGATTGTTTTGGGTTGATGCTGCTGGTCCGGCGTCCCGTCATCATTGAACATCTGCTCACCCGTATCAACGGAAGCGTTGTCCGCCTCGTCGTCGATCATTAGCAGCGGAAGCTTCGTCACCAGCTTACGGTCGTCACTCGCGCAAGTGCTATCTGCCACACGAGTTTGAATCCAATTAAGCAAGGCAGTAAGAACGTTCTTCTGCTTCTTAACAACAAAAAGCCAAGGTCGCTCTTCGGGCGAAATACCATGAAAGTGCTTGGCGATAGCCTTGCTAAAATCACCGTTGTCTGCCCGCGTGGTCGCGGAATTGGTCTTCAAGTCCTCACCGAACTCCGCAACGCCAATAGGCATACCAGGGTCGCGGTCAACGGTCGTTTCGTAACCTAAGAAGCTTTCCTCTAGCCGCATCTGGGTCTGTGAACGCAAGTTGTTATGCATGCCCGCGAGCACGATAATGATCTTATAGCCCGCGTCGGCTGCTTTGCAGATGAGACCAGAGTAGTTGCTGGTTTTCCCGGACTGAACATGCCCGACAACAAGCCCTCGGCGATCCCAGTCATCGCGCCGTTGAGGGTCTTCAAGCAAGCCGAGAATGTCATCGGTGGCCTCATCCAGCCCGTCAACCACCGTGTCGGAGAGCTTGGACTCCAAGAAGTCTCGGTAGCGCCGCCAGTAATGCCAATCGCGTTTACGAGCCGCAGTGAGCCAATCAAAGTGGCCAACATTGTCTTTTAGCGTGGTGGATTTGCCGATCCGGTGGCTGAAGCGCTGGATTAGCGTGACGACGGCCTTTCCCTGATCGACTACATACGGTGAATCGCCAGCGAACATTGCCGTCGCAAGCCGAACCTTCTCGGCAATGAAGGTCGGGGTAATTTTGGACTTATCCTTCTCGGCCTTCACCAGCCGCTGCGCAGTAGCGATAACATTTTCCAGCAATTCCGCTTGCGCTGCTGTCTCTTCCGCTGAGGTCATTAACTCTCCCCTAATTTAGCGACTAGTGTTGGATAGTTTTGAAATGGCTCGGTTCTAAGTATCGATTTGCGAGCATCTTCGACGCTTAACCCCTTGCGTTCGATCAAGTCATTAAATAGTACGCCTGCAACCTCGATTACAGCCGCGTTGGGCTCCCCCTCGAACCCCGTGCGTGGAGTTTCTTTATTTTCGGCTGTATCGAGCCATATCCGCTGTACAGGCACTGTTTCCTCGACGACCCGTAGCATGGCCCGAACAAGACTTGCATTACCGCCAACAGCCTCAATCACCGCGGCCACCGCCGGATGTCTCTCATCAATGCGATAGTGAACACCATCCTTTAGCCTATCGACACGCCATGCTTGTTGCTCAATTTTGAGCCCTCCAGGCCCGGGCATTGGCGCCCCCCGAAAAGCAAAGACTCTTCTGGCTCTTTCTCTCGTATCCTCGGCCAACTTCGTAAGCCATGGACGCACGGTTACGGGAGGTCGAGCGGTGGACTTTTTGACATCGATCTTCCAAGCGGAGTCGGCAGTATTAGGAATGTCCAACCTGATCCTGGCAAGCCGGTGAGGCTCCTCTCGGTTCCATGCGCGCCCCTGCCCAATCCCAAGCCACCCGCCTGCCAGAAGCAAACGATGGTTCCGATATACATAAAATCCTTGTTGAGAGGTCCACCCTTCTGCTCCCCCCGCCCTACGGAATTCCTCTTCGGAAAGCCGATCTTTGTGAGGTAGAACATGACATTGGGCCTCCACGATGCCTGATGGCGTGATGATTCGGGCGACTGGAGAATGCCAAGGCTTTGCAGGGTGCCCTGTCATAAAGGGATCCCACGGACTAACCAACTTGTCGTTGAGGAACAGCCGGAAAGTCGGGCTCGCCCCTTCTAACAGGCGATGGAAAACCATTGCCAGACGTAGCTCCACATCGTCTACCAAGTCGGCAAAGTGGTCGAGGGTATAGCCAGGCGTGACAATTCGATCCAACTGCTCCCAGAGGACTATTGTTCCGGAGTGAAGTGCATCGGCTGGTTTAACGAAAGCTTCAGAGCCTCGGGCCGCCCCTTCAAACATCCTCCAGCCAACATCCGTCGATGCCGCAATGGCATCGAGATCCCAGCGCAGGCAGGAAACTGAACCATTCATCCGTCTAGACGCAACAGTGAGACAGCGGCATTGAGAGAAGGAAGCGGTTTTTAAGCCCATCCCAAATCGACCGAGATCACTAGGAGCACGGTCATCGAGGGGATTCTTAGCCCCAAGAGTCATTGCTGCCTCTAACTCAGAGTCGTCCATGCCTCGCCCGTTGTCCAAGATGGAAATCCGACTTCTCTCACCATCCCAAGCGAACGTCACATGAATTTCTGATGCTCCGGCGGAAACACCATTGTCAATCACATCAGCTAAAGCTGCGGCGGTCGAATATCCGAGGCCTCGTAGGGCTTCCAGCATCGCGCCGGCTCGCGGCGGGGCATACCTGGTGCGTTCGCTCATTTGACGTAAGTAGTTCCAGAAAGAAGTGTGAAGCCAATATCAACCATCTTGCGAGCAACTTTACGAACCTGAACATCCGGCTGTGCTGGCAGCATTACGTGAATCCGGCAATCATCCGAATGCATCTCCTCAACGCTAAGGCCAAGAGCCCTTGCCTCATCCAGAAGATCGGATAACTGCCCCTCGTGACGAGCAGCACTTACCTCCACCGGAGACTCGGAGAAAGCGGGCTTACTTAAGACCTGATGAACGATCTTTAACTCCTCAGATACCGATTGATGAGGTTCGCCCCCATCAAGATGCTTAGTACCTCGCCCCCTGGTCTCCTCTAACTGAACCTCCGGAGATAGAGGCTGTTTGAGCTCGAAGTAGTCGCCCACGTACAAGGCCAACTTTTCCATTCTGATTGGATGGCATAGTTTTTTGAGTGCCTTCGACTCGATTTGTCGAATCCGTTCACGGGTGACATCGAATCGGAGCCCAATTTCCTCCAACGTCATGGCATCCTCTTGCCCCAAACCAAAACGAAGGGTGATGACCTCAGCCGAACGTTCGTCAAGTTCTCCAATCATGTTGAGCAAAATTTCCCGCAGGGAAGCGACTTCTGCAGCAATCGCCGGGTCCGATGACTCCACCTCTAAGAGAATATCGAGCAAGGATGTCGAGGACCCGGCAAAGTGTTCGTCCAAGCTGCCGATTTTCTCGAAGGCGGTCAAAAGAAGCTTGAGCTTATCTAGGGCTATTCCCGTTCGATGTGATGTCTCGCGTTCGGTTTCAGGGCGCCCCAACTCAATTTCGAACTCATCCCGCTCACGCAGAATGTTCCTTGCCAAGTTCTGCATGTGCACTGGAACACGGACTGCTCGTTCCTTATCAGCGATTGCACGCGAAATTTGCTGACGAATCCACCACGTCGCATAGGTAGAAAATCTGAAACCTCTGCGCCAGTCGAAGCGTTCGACAGCCTTAATAAGTCCGATGTTGCCTTCCTGCACAAGATCATCAAAAGGAAGCTCAGACCAGCGATATTTCTTCGCTATAGAAAGCACCAAGCGAAGGTTTGAAAGAGTCATCCTTTCCCGCGCAGCTTCTTGGCGTCGAATTGCAGAGGAGAAGTCTGCACCTGCGGAATCGCAATCAGCCTTCCTCGAAAGCTCGAGCAGAAAACCTCGGAAAAGATTGGCGGCCGCAAGCGCATCACGGACCCTCACGGAGTCATTGCCGGCAGAACGTGCAGCTGAAACTGCAGATACAAAGGCTGCTGCGTCCGTATCGAGTCCGAATTTGTCTTCCTCATACTCGACCTCATCACCGGACGACACCTCACTGGCGCTCTCGTCACCCCCGCCCTCGCCAACAAGATCATGTCGAGAGGTGAATGCCTCATGACCTACCTCTCCGCTGGCTACCCTGTCGGCGGCCTCGAAAACAGCACTAAGACCAGAGGGCCAGCAAGAGAGAGCATCCAGTGCCTGGCCCCTTGCATCCTCCATCTCCCGACCTAAAGCGATTTCCTCTGCTGCTAGTAGTAAGTCTTTTTTCAACCCCTTTGCATAAAATCTCAGCGGCTCGTTACGACCTGATGCCAGGTCTTCTACGAATTCCAGGGCCTCTGATAGCCTCAACTCTTCGTCAGTTGTCGGCTCGAGAAGATCCGACTGCTCGGCCAACCCCGCCCACTCATCGATCACAACGCCGAGATCGCCTAAAACGAAAGTCAGAAGACGTTCAGCTTCTTCATTGCGGGTGATATCAGCGTCTCGACATACATCGATAAGAGCTGTCTCAGATACTGTACCCTCGCGTAGTCCCTGGAAGAGCAAGCCACGGATGCCCTCACCATCATCACTCGCTAAGGGAAGCGCCCTTTCTGGAAGAAACAGATCGACATCGTCCCATTCCACATCAGTGTCGATCGCCTTGTGTCGACCTATCGCTCCTTGAAGTGCGCTGATTTCATCAGCTACGGTTTTGTCCCCCTCTGGAGCAACCGCTTCGGACTCCGCCACCCAGTGACCTTCGAATCCAAAATCGAGCGGTTCGTCGTCAAGGTCGATCAGATTTGAGTACGCCTCCGCCTCGGCGGCCACTACGATATGCTCACCAGTTCGGATGCAAGGCTGCTCCTCGCAGATAGCGGGCACAAGAACTGGGTGGGCGTCGGACACAACTACTTCTTCATCGAACTGAGACGCCACCTCAGCCGTTTCATCCTCCACATCGTGACATGACGATTCACTCAGTAAGGGGGGATGAAAGGACTCTACCGTTTTCACGTCAGACTGAGGCGAGTCTTCATCGTTGACGTCGTGTTCATTTACTTGATCGGAAAAACCAAGAGCATCTCTCAACAGAGCGATACATTGGGGACACTCACCCATCTCCGCGTATGCGAGAGCGTTCCTACCTTCGGGGTCGAGCAACTCTGGCTTTGCCCCAGCGTCCAAAAGCAGCCGCACAATGCCCTTTTTCTTTCGGACGGAGGCCAGCATCAGCGGAGTAGCGCCTCCCCCGTCTCGAGCGTCGAGATCATCACCCCGTGCAATGTGGAGTTTGACCGCGACTTCGACACCAGCAATGGTCGCCATGCGGAGCAATGGATTCAGTTTAACCACGGCACTGTCCACATGCCCATGCGCCCGCCTCAAAAGTGGCTTCCGCAACTATGATTCGAGAAATGAGTTTGCTACATCTAATTCTTATCAGGTCCAACTCCTTGTCCATGCTCCACCTGCAAACTCAAGCGCCTTTTAAGGCTGGCATTTAGATGACCTTAACGAGGAAGCGATTGAATGTGACGTGGGACCATTCAAAAATCATTTATGTTGATATGTCACTGAGCAGCTTGCAGTGGCGCAACGCCATTCACAATATCCACTTGTCGTAAGCACGTAAAGGTAGAGCACCGCCACCGATCCAGAGTAAAAAATGACCTTGGTTCGAGAGAGTCTTGAGTCAGAGGCAACGCGTGTCGGTACGCTGACACGGGTGGTCGCCGTGTTCGGTGCGGCGCATCTGTACTGTGCTTACCTGTTTGCTAATCGCCTCGCGAATCGCATGAAAGTGCTGGCGCAGGACGGATTGGACATCTGGCAGGCAGTCCACCGCCCGCACCAGGGCAAATTCCTCTGACCGGGATCTCGACTCTTAGGTGGAATTGGGCGTCGAACAACTGCGCGCCTTGGCGGCACAGTTGATGCCATATGTCGAGAGTCTCGATCCAAAAGTTGAGCTAATGGACAAATCCGGACGCATACATTGAATGAGTGCAGACATAGTCTCCCCAGAACACCGCTCCAAGATCATGTCGATGATCAAGGGCAAAAACACGCAACCTGAAATGGTCGTGCGATCGGTCTGTCATGAAATGGGGCTTCGCTATCGTCTGCATAGGAAGGATCTGCCGGGAAAACCTGACTTGGTGTTCCCCAAACACCGACTATGCATATTCGTCCATGGCTGCTTTTGGCACAGACATCCTGACTGCAAATATGCGTATACGCCCAAGAGTAGGCTGGACTTTTGGCTGCCAAAACTGGCGAAGAACGTGGAACGAGATGCTGATGCACTGCAGGCGCTACACTCGCGGGGATGGAGAGTGGCGATCATTTGGGAATGCCACACCAAAAACAGGGAGCGCCTACGCACAGAAATCCGGAAAATATTCGGTTTGAGTGCTTAAGCCCTAGATATTTTCGGTTAAAAAATCATGACCGATTTTGAAAGGTTGACCCTGCAGCACTGAGCCTCTAGGCTTTCGTTTCGGCGCCTAAGAAACGCCTTAAACCAGAGCGGTCCTCCGCACCCGACAGTCATGCGGCTTTTTTTCGCCTGCGGTTTCTCTACGCCTGCGAGAAAATCCCCGTTATGTCGGGAGTGGGCGAATACAAGACCCGAAAGGGGAATATGTCCGGCCCGTCTCTGGTGGGTTTCTTAGCTCCCGACACCCTTAACGAATGCCCTAAGAAAGCAGCCAGAGGTAAAGGAAATGCCTGACCATCCGACCTTCACGATGAAGGTGCATCGCCGTACCTACAGATCCAGTCACGCGCTTCCGTTCCAGGAGGTCCGCCATGCCTGAATCACTAAAGCCTACCCTTTTCACTCGTCACAACGTCCACCTGCATGCCCTTCTGTTGGAGAACCAGGCTTGGTTCTGCGCGCATGATCTCGGGCGACTTATGGGTAAACACCTTGATGAGCGCGTGACGCGCAAGCTCGATGCGGACCAGAGGCAAATCATGCTCATCGATCTCTATGGCGCAGCTAAAGAGCGTTTGATGGTGAGCGAGTCAGGTGTGTATGCGTTGTTGATTTATCACTACTGCCCTGAGAATCGATTGCTGCGAGAGTGGCTGACGCACCAGGTGGTGCCTGCGCTGCGGGATGCACGACCATCGCGAATGGTGGAGCGCCCGACGTTGAGTTTGCTTGATTGGCCGAAGATGTCGCTCTGCATGTTGCATTGGCAGGACGAGCCTTGGATTCGATTGCGGGATATGCCGTGTGTGTTGGCGGATGACTCTTTCAATCAACGTGAGTCTTGGTGGCGAAAGGCTTCACGAGTGATGCGTGGGTACTGATTGGTCGCCCATTCAAAAATTGGCTGTCCGGGTCTCAGATAGCCAATTACTTTTCAGGGAGCAGTCGTTAATCCGCACAATTCAGTTTGTCTGATACTCCCGAGTCGCAGCAGTTTGGGCTGCTTCGCAACCCGGCGGGGGCAAGCCCCCTCGCCACAAGGTTGGTGGTTGGCTTGGTTGTTGTGTTGGTTTTGCGAATCGCGAGCAGGCTCGCTCCCACAGGGGTTCAGCGGCTGGCTGGGAACGTCGGTATGATCAGGGCCGCAGGATTTTCCAGTGGCCCTTTTCTTTGGTTGTGATAACGCTAAAGCATCATTTCCCCAACCCACTAATCCGCCACGGACACACCGCCGCCCTAACCCCACTAGGCCCAACAATCTCCGGCGTCTGCCCAAGCGACCGGGCACTCAACACACTCCCCACCCGCTCAATCAACTGATCAAACCCCAACGTCGCATCCTCCTGATGCAACTTGCGCAGTTGCTCAACCAAGGCATAAGTGAATGCCCCATAGCTGTTCGACCCCACCTCATACTCGCTGGCTTTTTCGTTTTCCCGCGCGGCGTAGAGCATCAGGGGCATGTAGGGGCCGTGGTGGCCGTAGAGTTTGCCTTGGCTCAGCAGCTTGGCTTTTTTCTCGGGGCGCAGGCCGGTGGCGGCGCCTTGGGTGGTGCGGGTGCGGGTGAGGCCGCGGGTTTTGTTGTCTTGTTCGCTGAAGTCGCGGCGGTCGGTGTCGACGGCGTAGACGCGGCGGTCCCAGTCGCCGGCGTAGGGGTCCCAGCGCAGCATGCGGTGGCGGATGTCGCTGGGTGGGGTGATGCCGCGCACGCGGCCGTTGCCGCGGGTCATGCCGCCGGCGTAGCAGCAGTCGAACATGACAGTGAGTTTGGCGCCGTGGCCGTCCGGGTCGAATGGCAGGTGGCTGTAGAACTGGCGGAACAGTTTGTCGGTGAAGTGGGTGCTTTCGTCGTCCCAGTCGAAATCGTGGAGCACCAGGGTTTCGTCCATGCAGTCGGCTTCACCGCTGCTGCTGTAGACCGGCAACTGGGTGCCGTGGCCGGAGTAGAACAGCACACGCTCGTCGCCGGCGCGGGCGCCTTCCACCAGCCATTCGAGGCGCTCGACGAAGTTGGCCCGGGTCGCTCGGGCGTCGTGCAGCAAGCGGATGTCGCCGGCGTCGTAACCGCTTTCCTGGAGCATGCGGCTGATCAGGTAGGTGTCGTTGATGCAGCCGTCGAGGCGTGCGCTCGGGTCGAGGTAATCGTTGATGCCGACCACCAGCGCGCGGCGTTTGCGTTGGCCGCTGCGGGACAGGAACGCCGGCACTTCCAGTGCCCGCGCGGCCACCACATCGCGGGCCAGTTGTGGCCACAGGCCGGTCTGGCTGGTGGCTGACGACAAGTAGGCCTGGGCGGCGTGATTGAGGTCGAGCAGGTCATCACGCAGTGGCACGCTGAACTCGGTTTGCAGGTCGACCCGCGCCGAATCCGGCGAGGTGATCGGCCGGCTCAGCAGGCCGTCGTTGGGGTTGTAGAGGTGGAACCAACGGCGGATGCCTCGGCCGTTTTCGCTCAGGCGCAGGACCCGCCCGCCCCACACTTCGCGCATCACCAACGGTAGTGCGATCGGTGAACCGAAACTGACGAACACGCGGCCATCGATGCGCTTGAGCGCCGAACCTTTTTTCACCACGGACCGGCGCAGGGCGTCGTAGCCGATCAGGCTGCCCAGGCCTTGGGCGAAGATGATCTGCGGATTGAATGCCTCGATCTTCGCCAGCAGATGTTGAGTCAACGCCGTGCGCAACTCGGCGTCTTCGATCCATTGCACGATGGCGCCCACCGTGGTGCGCAACATCTGATTGACCGGCAGGCCCCAACTGCCGAAATTCTCGTCGGCCTTGCCGCCTGCGTCGGCCCTCAGCATCGCCAGGCCTCGGGTGATCTGGGCGAAGTCCGGCCCGTCCTTGAGTTGGTCATCGAAAGACAGAAATTCGATGTCCTGGTCATCGATGAGCCGACCGTTCTGCGCCAGTTGATTGCGGATCAATGTGCGCCATTGCTCCTGCCAGTTCGCATCGATGCCACCCTGCCCGCCCGTTGCCCGGCTGAACCCCACCCCGGGCAGGCACAGGATGCGCAGCCGCGTTGGCGCGACTTCCGACCCTGGTTCTGCCAAGGCTTTACTGGCAGGTGCCGCAACCGGCGGAACCGAATGCCCTTGGGCGGTAACCATCAAATCCTGCAAGCGTCGCAGTTTCGCCTCCAGGCTGTCGGCACTGGGCGCGGCGGGTGTCAGCGCGGCCTGAGCCGGATCAGCCAAGGCTCGGCTGCGGTTGCCGAGAAAGCCGCTGACCCATTGGGCGCTGCTCTTCCAGATCTGCTCTGGATCGAGGCCGTCGAGGTAACCGGTGACGCTGTCCACCACCTGCCGACTTTGGGTCGCCAGTTCGGACTCGATCAATGGCAACCCGGCACGACTTGGCACCATGGTGGCCGCCAATGTCGGCGCGGCCGTTACGCCCGGTGCAGCGCGCCAGATAGGCGCATTGCCGAAATGCTGCGCCGCGATCACCCGTGGGCCGAGGGCACTGCGCGGCAATTTGAAGTGGTCGCAAAGAAACGCCAGCAGGCTGGTGTGATCGTAATGCTGCGCCTGGACGTTGCCCGTCCAGGGAATCAACCCGGGCTTGAGCCACGGCGAAGCGAGGATCGCCGGAACACGAACGCCGAGACGGGTGAAGGGATTTTTCCAGGGCACATCGACCGTTGAACCGGTCGCCACGCAAGTCGGCGGCACCACGTGGTCATGGAAACCGCCGTGTTCGTCGTACAGCAGCACGAACAGGGTTTTGTTCCAGACTGTGGTATTGGCCGACAAGGCGTTGAACACCTCACCGACAAACTGATCGCCAAAGCGTAGATCCTCCGGTGGATGATGAGACACGTTTGGCCCGAGTTTACCGTTGAGCAGGCCATAGCTCGGCTCGATCCAGGACAGTTCGGGGAGTTTGTCAGCGGCGACGTCCGACTTGAAGGCCTCGATGCTCAGGTGCTGCAAACCACCCTTGACCAGCGCCGCCAGCGGAACCGCACCGTCAGAGTAAATGCGCGCGTCGTGGCCGTTGCTGCGCAACAGCGAAAAAATACTCTCGCCGCCGAACTGTGCGATAAGGCTTTTGATGCCGGCCAGTACCGTGCCGGTCGAGGGCATCAGCAAGTGGCCATTGCAACTGCCAAGCATGGCAAAAAAACGGTTCGGCCAGGTCGGGCCTGGCACCGAGGAAAACCAGCGATCACACACGGTGAAATGGCGTGCCAACCCGTGGATGGCCGGCAGCGTATCGTCGGCTGGCTTAGCGCCGAACGGGATGTAGTTCATCGCCCGTTGGGCCATGGACTGCGACCAGGTTTTGTACACCTTCAGGTCCTTGCGGGCCTTGTCGTAGGCATCCTGGGCAAAGCCATCGAGCTTGGGATTGGCCGGGCTGGTCTTGAAGGAGACGCCCAGCTGCGTCTCTACGTTGACGAACTCATGGCCAAGGTCGAAACCCTCACTGTTGCTCGGTGGTAGCGCCGGAGGCAGAGGGGGCGGCGGCGCCCACAGGTTGTAGTTTTCCGGGAACTCCGACGCCTGGGTGATCACCGTTGAATTGCCATTGGCCAGCTTCAGCGGATTGGTGCTGGGCGCGTTGCGGTTGATACCGTCACACGCAGGGTTGATACGGGTGTAATCCCCCAGCAAATGATCGAATGATCGGTTTTCCATCATCAACACGACAACGTGCTCAATTCCGTCGGGCCAGTTGTTCGGCATGGTGCGCTCCTTGATGTGCAGTCTCGATCTCGACCTCTCGGGTTTCACCGCAATCAAGGCTTGGATGGCTGGACAATATGAGGCATGCGGCGATTCGATCTGCCAGACAACGCTAGTCAGGCGATGGGGGCTTGTCCAATGGCGGGAGCACCTATCCTTTCAGCCAATCCACCGAATACATCGCCACATAACTATCCACCGCCGTCCCAATCGTAGGAAAAAACGCCGTCTCCCCCAGCCGCGCAAACAACCCAAACCGCTTCAACTTGTCCTTCACCGGGTCCTTCATCTCGGCAATGCACAACTCGATACCCGCCGCGTGCAGGGTGTCGTCCAGTTCGGCGAGCATGTCGGCGGAGGTCACGTCGACGCTGGTGACCGGCTCTGCGGCGACCACCAGCCAGCGCACGGGCGTGGGCGATGCCGCGACGGCGTCCAGCACGCGGTCGCTGAACAGTTCGGCGTTGGCGAAGAACAAGGGCGCATCCCAGCGAAACAGGACCAGGCCGGGAATCAGGGACGCGTCAGGGTAGCGTTTGATGTCGTGGTAGCCCTTGACCCCGTCGGCGCGGCCCAATACGGCCGAGTACGGGCGCCAGGCGTCCCAGAGGAATTCGATGATCGCGATGACGATGGCCAGGCCGATGCCCTCGATCGCGCCGAACACGGCGACGCCGACGGTGCAGACAATCGATAGCCAGCATTCCCAGCGCTGGATGCGATAGATCCGGCGCAGGTCGGTGATTTCGATCAGGCCGATGGCCGAGGCGATCACGACCGCCGCCAGGGCGCTGGACGGTAGATGTTGCAGCAGGTCCGGTGCCACCACCAGCAGCAAGGCAACCGCGAGTGCGCCGACGACGCCGGTCATTTGGGTCTTGGCGCCGGCGGCTTCGGCCACGGGCGTGCGTGACGAGCTGCTGCTGATCGGGAAGCCCTGGAAAAATCCGGCCGCCAGGTTGGCAATGCCGAGGCCCATCATTTCCTGGTTCGGGTTGACGTAAGTTCGGGTCCGCGCCGCATAGACACGGGAGAGCACGCTGGTGTCGGCGAACGAGACCAGTGCGACGGCGCACCCGCCGATCACCACCGGGACGATGTCGGCGGTGGTGATCCAGGGGATGGCGAACCCGGGCAAGCCTTGGGGGAGCGAACCGAGGACCGACACACCGGCGCGTGTCGCCAGGTCGAGGGCACCCACGGCGACCGTCGCGCCGACCACGGCGATCAGGATGCCCGGCAGTCGCGGCCATCTTTTGAGGAGCAGGATCACCGCCAGGGTGAGCCCGCCTACGGTGAAGGTGGTCCAGTTGACCTTTCCTTCCATCAGCGCCGAGGCGATGGCCCCTATGTTTCTCAATGGGCCGTCGGACTCAATGGAAAAACCGAACAGCTTGGGCAACTGGCTGATCAATACGGTCAGTGCGATGCCGTTCATGTAGCCGTAGCGAATCGGTTTGGACAGCAGCTCGGTGATAAACCCCAGGCGCGCCATACCGGCCAGGATGCACACCGCTCCCGAGACGATCGCCATCATCCCCGCCAGGGCAACGGCACGCTGCGGGTCGCCGCCGGAGAGAGGAATGATGACGGCCAGGATGACGGCCACCAGGGAAGAATCCGGCCCCATCACCAGAATCCGGCTGGGGCCGAACAGGGCATAGAACAGCAGCGGAACGATGGTCGCGTAGAGGCCATAAATGCCGGGCACGCCCGATGCCACCGCGTAGGCGATACCGACGGGCACCAGCATCGTGGTCAGCACCAGACCGGCCACGATGTCGTAACGCAACCACGCCCATTGGTATTCGCGCAGCACGCCCAATCCCGGCAGCCAGCGACGCCAACCGGTCTGTTCGTCCCGGCGGGCTATGCGGCCAGGCTCCGGGTGAGGAGGCGAAGTATCTGGATGGCTCATGAATCGCCCTCGTTAATGGACAGACTCGGCGATATCGAAGTGATCTCAGTGTAGCTATTGCTTCGAATGCGCCATCACTGGAAGCTGTTCACCTAAAGGACTTGGAAGCCGACATGAAATTCGACCTCGCCTACTGCCTCAGCCTCAACGACAAGTTGTCGATCTACGACGTTCGGGATCTGAATTTCGACGAGACGATGGATTTCGACTCCGCCCGGGAACACTTCCAGTGCCCCAACGATGCCTGTCGCCTGGCGTTCGATGCGGCCAATGAGCTGGGCACGTTCAACGCCAAGAATGTGAATTACGTGCGCACGCCGCACTTCAAGAACTTGCCGAGTACGCGGCATGTCGAGGGCTGCCCTTATGTCAGCTTGAAGGCGCCGGCGTCGGGGGTAGATGAGGCGGAAACGGATGACAGCCGCGAGGAACATTTCCCGTCGGAATTGTTACTGACTCGGCGTGAGTATGTGCGCAAGCCGTCCAGCCCGAAGGTTGTGACGGACGGGGGGCGGGACGAGTCGCCAATGCCTTCGGTGACCCATAACGTCGAGCAACCGGGTCGGGAATCGGCCCCGGACAAGACCAGCGTCTTCGCCCACCCGGTGGAGTGTTTCGTGTCGAACTTCGACGACAAGGATTTGCTCAAGCGCGTGCCGCTGAAGATTGGCGAGCACACTGCGCCTTATGGCTCGTTTTTCAAGAAGATCGAGTACCTGCAGGACAACAAGGGGCTGATTTACTGGGGCAAGGTCAAGGAGATCAAGGACTACACCCAGAGTTTTCGCATCGATTTCGAGAAGAAGGTCTGGTTCGAAAAGAGGCCTTACTCGGTCAATGTCTACCTGAGCAAAAAGCTGATCGACAGCTACCGCAAGCGCAAGGCGTTCCTCGAGGAAATCAAGCATGCCATCGAGAGCGGGCGGGAATTGTACTGCTTCTTTTATGGCGTGACGCCAGAGCTGAAGCAGGTGCCGAGCAAGAAAAACCCCGAGCAGACGTTCGGGGTGTTCAGCGCCAACATCGAGAATCTGGATCACTTTATCGTGCGGGAAGCGCCGGGGTTGGCGGACAAATAAGTGCAGTGCCGTTCGTCTGCCTGAAAAGAATAATCAAAAATTGCGTTTGATCCGGGCTCAAAACAACTGTACAAAAACACAGTATATTTTGACCAACACTCTCGAGCCCGGAGAACACCATGGCCTCTCAAGCGATGAAAATCACCCTGGAACGTATCGCCCTCTTCCAATTCACCCCGGCCCACTGCGCCCAGGCCCGAGCGATGCTGGGCTGGAGTGTGGAAGAGTTGTCGCGCGAGTCCCGAGTCTCGGTGGAGGCCATTCAACGCTTCGAGGCACGCCAGGAGGTGCTGGATGTCACGCGCCTGGCGCTGGCCTATCGGTTCGAATCGGAAGGGTTGGTGTTCTTCCCCGGCTTTGCGCCGGGGCGGGGGATGAATGTGAAAGGGTCGACGCCGAATCCGGTTGGGCGGGCGGATTTTGCGATGGTGGAGTGAGCCAATTCATCGATTGACGATAAATGGCCCCCCTGTAGGAGCGAGCCTGCTCGCGATGGACGTTAACGATAACGCGCAAATCCTGGATAAACGCGGTGTCCTTGAGTCCATCGCTAGCAGGCTGAACTGGCCTAATGATCCC
>NZ_AKJO01000141.1:0-3907 GCF_000282295.1 Pseudomonas sp. GM33 | reverse complement strand
AAGCCCGCTCCCACAGTGGATTTTTGGCGAGCTCACTTCTTGTGTTCACTGAAGATCCCTGTGGGAGCGAGCTTGCTCGCGATGGCGGTCTATCAGACCTGCAAATATTCTCGAGCCAACCAGCAAGCCCGCTCAATCAACATCGGCGCCATTTCAATCGCTGTCGGCGTGCCCTGGCGGGTGTGAATCCAGCCCAGGTACGTGGTGCCACGCAGCATCAGGAACAGCGCCAGGGTCTTGCGATCCGCCTCGGTCAGCGGCTTGACCGCGTGGTAGCCGTCGAGCAGCGCGGTCTTGATTTGCTCGTAGCGCGGGTCATCCAGGCAGAAGTACAGCGCGGTGGCCAACTCGAACATGTGCCAGCCAAACCCGGCATCGTCGAAGTCGATCAGGCGCAGGCGCGGGCCTTCGATCAGCAGGTTCTCGGGCACCAGGTCGGCGTGGATCATGCCGAAGTTGTCCAGGTGCCGACCGTATTGGCGCAAGTCCTTGCGCGCCGTGCGCCGGGCCTGTTGCAGCAGCTCCCGCTGCTCATCGCTGAGTTGCTCCAGCTCCCAGAAACGCCCCCAGAACGGGTTGGCGCCGATCAGGCCTTCTTCATCCCAGGCGTGCCGGACAAACTCGTCCGGCTGCTGCCAATCCGCCGAATGCAGGTGAATGCGCGCGGCAATCGCGCCGGCCTCACGGAACAGAAAATCGATTTCGGTATCGGCCTGCACCCCGTTCTCCGAGGTGCCGGCGGTGGCGCCCGGCAGCCAGGCGAGCATGTCGATGTGGCGCGGCTCGCCGATGGCTTGATGGGTGACTTCGACCAGATGGCTTTGATTCTGCGCCCGGATGATTTGCGGCACGGTGATTCCGGCGCCGGCCAGCGCCTCCATCCATTGCAGCTCGGAACGCAGCGCGGCTTCGCCGTGATAGCCATTGCGGTGGATGCGCAAGGCGACCCGCTGGCCATCGTGGCGGTGGGCGGAGAACACCGCGTTCTCGCGAAACTTCACCAGTTCAATGTCGGCGAACTCGCCGTCCCACTGTTGCAGGGCATGGCGCGCCAGTTCGTGCAGACGGGCCACTTGCTGGTCGTGTGGCAGGGTGTGGAATTCAGTCATGGCAGGGCCTCAAATCGCGCTCAGGGCGTGGTCCAGGGTGTCGACAAACAGGTCGGCGTGATCGCGGCCGAACACCAGCGGCGGTCGCAGTTTGAGAATGTTGTCGCCGGCGCCGATCTTGCTGATCAGCACGCCGTTCTCGCGCATGTCGTTGACCACCTTGCGCGCCTCCAGGCCGGCCGGCTCCTTGCTGGCGTGGTCTCTTACCAGTTCCATGGCGAAAAACAGGCCCTTGCCGCGCACGTCGCCGATGATCGAGTGCCTGGCGGCCAGCGCTTGCAGGCGTTGTTGCACGTAAGCGCCAACGTCTTGCGCGTTTTTCAGCAGTTGCTGTTGCTCGATCACGTCCAGCACCGCCATGCCGACCGCTGCCGCCACGGGCGAGCCACCGAAGGTGTTGAAGTACATCGCATGGCGCCCGAAGGATTCGACCAGGGCCTTGTGGGTGATCAGCCCGGCCAGTGGATAGCCGTTGCCCATGGGTTTGCCGAGGGTGACGATGTCCGGCACCACGCCGTGGGCCTGATGCCCCCACAGATGATCACCGGTACGGCCGAAGCCGGACTGCACTTCGTCGGCGATGAACAGTCCGCCGGCGGCGCGGATCAGCGCGGCGGCCTTGTTGACGAAACTGGCCGGCACCCGTGGCAGGCCTTCGTTGGCGAACAGGGTGTCGATCAGCAGCGCGGCCGGGCGAATGCCCTGTGCCTGCATCGAGGCAATCGCGGCGGCGATGTTGGCCGCGTATTGCTCGGCCAGTTGCGCCTCGGTGGTGCCGGCCGGTGCCCGGTAAAGGCACGGAATCGGTACGGCGCGGGCATGGGCGGCGAAGGGTTCCGGCGAGGGCAGGGCGGTGGTGACTTGCGCCAGCGACGCCGAGTTGCCGTGGTAGTTGTAGTCACTGACGATGATGCCGGTGCCGCCACTGGCAAAGCGTGCCAGACGCAGCGCCAGTTCATTGGCCTCGCTGCCGGTGCAGGTGAACATCGCGGTGTCCAACGGTTCGCCGAAGGTCGCGGTCAGGCGTTCGGCATAGCGCACCACTTGCTCGTCGAGGTAGCGGGTGTGGATGTTCAGCGTGGTGGCCTGGCGGTGCATGGCCTCGGTCACGTGAGGGTTACAGTGACCGACGCAGGGCACGTTGTTGTAGACGTCGAGGTAGCGACGACCGTCGACGTCGAACAGCCAGACACCTTCGCCACGCACCAGGTGCAAGGGCTTGTCGTAGAACAGCGGTGAGGCGCTGCCCAGTACGCGATGGCGGCGTTGCAGCAGAGTGTCTTCAGGCATGGTCCGGAACCTCGATAGCGGTGGTGCGACGGTTGCGCAGCAGGTAGTTGAAAATGCACAGGCTGAAGGTTGCGGCGAGGGCGATCAGCATCAGCAGGTCGAGCTGGAAGCAGGCGGCGATCACCACCAGCGTCAGGGCCAGGCCCAGCCAGGCAACCAGTTTGCCGCCGGGCAAGGTGAAGGGCCGTGGCAGGTCAGGCTGGCGGGTCTTGATGCGCAGGTACGCGGCGAAAATGAACAGGTAGCCAACGTTGAGCAGCAACACGACCGCGAGCATCACCGTGGCCGGGTCCACTTCGGACAACGGCAGACCGATGGCGCCAATCAGCAACAGCGCCGGCCAGGGCGTACCGCGTTTGCCGGTCTTGCCCAGCCATTGCGGGAACAGGCCGTCGCGAGCCATGGCGAACAACTGCCGGGACGCGGCGAACACCAGTGAAAAGAAGGTAGCGATCAGGCCGAACACCGCGCCGCAGCCAATCACTTTCGCCAGCCAGGAGCCGTCGCCGAAGGCGCTGTTGCCGGACATCGCGGCGTACAGCGGATCACCTGCCGAACCGACCAGCTCGACGCCACCGGCACCGGGTGCGCAAACCAGCACCACCAGCGCCGTCACCAGCAAGGTGCCGATCGCTGCCAGAATGCCCCGAGGCATGGTACGGCCGGGGTTGTGCGCTTCTTCGGCTGCCGAACCGGTTTGCTCGACCGTGATGAACAACCAGATCGCGAAGGGCACGCAGGCGAAGATGCCGCCGAGGCTGACCGGAGTGGCGACGTTGGCGGGCAGTTTCAGCAAGTTGGCCAGTTCGACATGGGGCGCCATGGCCACGCCGAAGGTGAGCAGGGCGACCACGGCGATGATGCCGGCGATAAAGGTCAGACCCATGGCCTCACCGACGCCGCGCATGTGGATGCCGATAATCACCGCGAACAGGGCGATCTTCACCGGCCAGCCACCGAGGCCGAAAATCGATTCGGTGTAGGCGCAAATGAACGTCGCTGCCGCGCCGGTGCCGATGGTCAGCGCCAAGGCACAGGCGACGCCGACCAGATACCCCACGAACGGTCCGAACGCACTTTGCGCATACACGAACACGCCGCCAGCGCTGGGCAACGCCGTGGACAGTTCCGCCACGCACAAGGCCAGGCCGCCGCAGAGCAGCGCCATCAACAACGTGGCAATCAGCATGTTCAGCCAGCCACCGGCCGCCAGCCCGAAGTTCCAGCCGGAAAACTGCCCGGCCACCACCAACGCAATTCCGAGGCCGGCAATCTTTGGCCAGCCCAGCGCACTTTTCTTGAGCACAGAAATCTCCCGCGACCCGAAGGTCGATTTATTGTTTTAGTGAGATGTGGAGGGGTTCAGCGTTGTATTGCAGGGCACTTTGGAGCGGGTTGTGCCCCAGAGGTCGGCTTCGATACTACGCCGGGGGTGTGGCGCGGCAGGTGTGCGTGTGTGCCATGTGGTTGGTTGTGGGTGCCAGATGTGGGCTTGCTCGCGAAGGCGG
>NZ_AKJO01000140.1:0-37359 GCF_000282295.1 Pseudomonas sp. GM33 | reverse complement strand
GGCTTGCCCGCGAAGAGGCCATCACTTCCAACATCAATGTTGACTGACACACCGCTTTCGCGGGCAAGTCGGATCGCCGCACCGCCGCTCCCACAGTGTTCGTGGTTAGCCGGGGCGATCGACCTGATCCAAAGCCCGATTCACCGCCAACTCCCCCAGCATGATCACTTGCGCGATGCCCAGCAGGGTGTTGCGGTGCGAGCCTTCCAGGAAGCCCGCCAGGTCATTGGCCATGACACTCGCCGAGGCCAGCGATTCGCAGGCGTGGGCCAGCAGGGTTTCGGTGTCGATGTCGGGTTTGATGGTGAAGAGTGTGGAGGGTTTGTGCGGGGTGGCCATGATGTGCAGGGCCGGGTTTGGGCAGGAATCGTTGTCTGGTGGATCAGGTGTAACCTTGAGCATGACTTTCATTTCCGTTGAGATGCTGCCACGTCGTCGCTGCTAAACGAGGGGTGGCGGCTGTACGCAGGTTAGCAGACCGGGGAAATGAAGAAAGCCGGCGCGCCCGAGGGCGCCCTGCGCACAGCTGCCATCAAATGCAGGCATGGAATACCTGCCTGACGGACACTCGTACGATCTTCAAATACCACGGGCTGCTAAACCCGATCACTGGAAATCAGTGACGCGAATCAAGTTACCGATGGACCTCAAGGCGCACAAGCCGGCGGATTCTGGCGTAGCTGTAGGCAATGCCGCAAGGTGTTGTAGCTTGCAGGAAGTTACTCCTACAGCCGTTAAACAACCCTCCAGACACCACCGTACTGTAGGAGCTGCCGGAGGCTGCGATCTTTTGATTTTGATCTTTTAAAAAGCAAGATCAAAAGATCGCAGCCTCCGGCAGCTCCTACAGAGGGCGTGGTGGATCTCAGCAATGCGCGCCGGCATGTTCCAGGCGATGGAACAAGCGGTTGAAATACACCAGGCTGTCGCGTGGTTCGCGCACGCCGACCTTCGTCAGCTCCACGAACATCACCGAGTGCGAGCCCACTTCCTTGCACTCGCTGATGCGCCCTTCCAACTGCACCAGGGCATCGCGCAGCACCGGCACGTCGGCCGCGCCGTCGTCCCACAGGTCCCAGGCGAAACGCTCGGCCATCGGCACCTTCGTCATGCCGGCGAAGTGTCGGGCCAGTTCTTCCTGCTCGCCGCACAGCACGTTGACGCACAGGTGGCCGTTGGTGCGGAACACGTCGTGAGTGGCGCTGTTGCGGTTGACGCACACCAGCACGGTGGGCGGCGAGTCGGTCACCGAGCACACGGCGCTGGCGGTGATGCCGCAGCGCCCGCCGGGGCCGTTGGTGGTGATGATGTTCACCGCCGCAGGCAGCTGCGCCATGGCGTTGCGAAAGTCGATTTGCTGCTGGCTCAGGTCGGCCATGTCGATGCCCCTTCCTTCAGGAGGACCGCCATCTTGCGGCCCGTAGGTGATGGAACAAGACTAAGGCTGCCGGCGCGGCACAACCATTCTGACGATCCCCATGGCGAGGTTGGGTTTCCGCTAGTCGACTAGGTGGTTTCTTTATCGCAAGGGCCGGCCACAGTGGGTATTCTGATGACTGGCTCCAGAAAGACGAGCCGATGCGTGCCGCGCGTTCGCGTGCGAAAACAATAATTAGAAAACTTTCGTGGCAGCCCCGATGGAAACCCGCAAACCGATTGTTTATATCGTTGACGACGACAAGGACCTGCGCACTTCCCTGGCCTGGTTGCTGGAGTCGGTCAGCGTGCAGGCGCAGTGCTTTGCCGGCGCCGAAGAGTTCCTCAGCCAGTACGACCCCAGGCAGCCCGCCTGCCTGGTGCTCGACGTGCGCATGCCGGAGACCAGCGGTTTCCAGTTGCAGGAAATCCTCAACCAGCGCGGCAGCACCCTGCCGACCATCTTCGTCTCGGCCCATGGCGATATTCCGATGTCGGTCACGGCGATGAAGAACGGCGCGCTGGACTTCGTCGAGAAGCCCTACAACCCGCAACAGATGATCGATCGCATCCAGGCCGCGCTGAAGACCGCCGTGCACGCCCAGGCCGATCAGCAACAGCGTCAGAACCTGCAGGGCAAACTGGCGTTGCTGACCAGCCGTGAGCGGGAAGTGTTGATGCTGGTGATCGATGGCAAGGCCAGCAAGGTGATCGCACGGGAGCTGAACATCAGCGTGAAGACCGTTGACGTGCACCGCACCAAGATCAAGGAAAAGATGGGCGTGACCAGCATCGCCATGCTGGTGCGCGAGGTGCTGCATTTGCCGGTGGATGAGCCGGTGCGGCATTGAGCATTTTGTATTCGCCGTCGGGCCTCATCGCGAGCAAGCTCGCTCCCACAGGTTGATCCCGGCCGTACACAGATCTTGTGTTCACCGCAGATCTACTGTGGGAGCGAGCTTGCTCGCGATGAGGCCGGCACATCCGAAATTGAAGGCGACTGACACGACGCCATCGCGAGCAAGCTCGCTCCCACATTTTTTGATCCCGGCCGTACACAGGCTTTGTGTTCACTGGAGATCCACTGTGGGAGCGGGCTTGCCCGCGATGAGGCCGGCACATTCAACATTGATGATGGGTGTCAGGTGTGGCTATAGCGCTTGCGATAAGCACCCGGTGACACGCCGAAGCGCGATTTGAAGGCCGACGAGAAGTAGCTCGAATCCGAGAAACCCCAGGCATAACACAGCGCCGACAGCTTCTGCTCGACATCGGCGCGGCGCAGGTTTTCGGCGCAGAAGTCCAGGCGACGGTGCTTGATGTACTGCGCCACCACCAGCCCGCGCTTGGAGAACATCCGGTACAGGCCGCGCACGGAAATCCCGACTTCACGGGCGATCAACTCGGGGCACAGTTCTTCGTCGCTGAGGTGTGTGTCGATGAACGCGATGATCTTGCGGAACTGCCGCTCATGGGGATCGGCCGCGCTGTCCCGGGCGCTGATGCCCGGCAGCAACAAACTGGCCAGGGCATCGAGCACGGCCTCGCTTTCCTGCATGTCCAGCCCTTCCTGCTGGCGAGTCTCCAGCACCAGCCTGTTGGCCATCGCCGCCAGCGGACTGCTGGCCGCGATGCGCGTGGCGCAGTTGACGGCATTGAAGTGCGAACCACGCTCGACCACCTGGCGTGGAAGAATCAGCGACAGCTGTCGGCAATCGTCGTGGTAGGTCATGTCGCTCGGACGGCTGGCGTCGATCAGCGCGATGTCGCCACAACCCAGTTGCGCGCGGTTGCCGCCCTGCTCCAGCTGTGAACTGCCACGCATCTGGAACACGGCGTAGTAGTGGCCGTCGCTGCTGGTGCTGACGTCCTTGCTGGTGCGATACAAATGCACGTGCGCCATGTCGACCACACTGAGGTTGATCGCACCGCTGCGAAATTCCGCCAGTTCGCCGTAGAAATCAGTGTCCAGCGCCCGCGCGTCGAAACGCCCGCAGGCCTGGTTCACCTGGCTCAACCAACTTTCGAACGCCTCGTTGCGCACCGTCGATGCTGTAATCATGTCCGCAAAGCCTCACGTTTTTGTTGTTATTTTTCGACCGCTTCATCGAGCGGTTCGTCAAAACCGTTGTTTCTGTAGCCATCGCCTCCCTCGACGGCCGCCGGGCGCCCATTCAACAGGCTCCGGCGCATGCTTTCCAGCCTTCCCGAGGCTTAAATGTCCAATACCAGACGAGCGGAAAGCGCCCGTGATACACAGGCGCAGATCTGCTTGTTGGACGCCTTTTCCTTGTTCGACAGGCAGTTGTCGCGGTGCTCCGGTACGCCGTCCAGCACCTCGACGATGCAGGTGCCGCAAATACCCTCGCGGCATTCGGTGTCGATGTCGCAACCGTGGGCCTGCAACACGTCGACCAGACTGGCGTCGGCCGGCACGTGCAGCACCACGCCGGAACTGGCCAGCTCCACTTCGAAACCGCCGGCCGGGGCACTGTTGGCCGCCGGGTCCGCCGCGAAGTGTTCGAGGTGAATGGCCTCTTCCGGGCGACTGCGCGAAGCCACTGCCACCACTGTGTTCATGAAGGGTGCCGGGCCGCAGGTGTAGACATGGGCGGCGCTGCCGGCGCGCTCCAGGCATGCGCTCAATGCGCCGTCCAGGTCTGCGGGCTCCACACCGTAGTGAAACTCCACGTGATCGGCAAAACGGGTGGCCAACAGCTCGGTAAACGCGGCGTACTGCGCCGAACGGGCGAAATAATGCAGGCGATACGGCTGGCCGCTTTCCGCCAGTTTGTAGGCCATGCTCAGCAGCGGCGTGACACCGATACCGGCGGCGAACAACAGGTGTTCACCGGCACTTTCATCGAGACGGAACAGGTTGCGCGGCGCGCCCATTTCCAGCTCCATGCCCTCCTCGACCTGCTCGTGCAACGCCAGCGAACCGCCGCGCGACTGCGCTTCTTTCTTCACCGCCACCAGGTACGCACGGCGATCCTGCGGCGGGCTGCACAGCGAATACTGGCGGGTCACCCCGGTCGGCCCGGTCAGGTCGACGTGGGCACCCGGTTCATAGGTGTCGAGCGGCTGGCCGTCACTGCGCACGAGGCGAAAGGAGCGGATATCCAGCGCTTCGTCGACGATCCTTTCGATCTTCACCTTCATCATTGCATCACCTGAATACTGTTGTTTCGGTTAGGTCTTGGGTCTGGCATAGCTTTTGTGGCGAGGGAGCTTGCTCCCGTTCGGCTGCGCAGCAGTCGCAAAAATACTTGGTGCTGCTGAGATCCTTGGGGCTGCTTCGCAACCCAGCGCGAGCAAGCTCGCTCGCCACAGTTGATGGCGTCGCGGCGAAAATATCAGCGCATGAACAAGCCGCCGTTGATGTCCCAGCACGCGCCCGTGACGGAGGCGGCGTTGTCGGCGATCAGCAGCAACACGCTGTCGGCGATGTACGACGGGTCGCCGAGGGTGCCGGCCGGGATCATTTTCAGGATCTGCTCCAGACGCTCCGGCGCCACGGTTTCGCGCACCACCGGCAAGTCCAGCGGACCCGGCGAAATGCTGTTGACCGTCACCCCTTGCGGCGCCAGTTCACGGGCGAAGACCTTGGTCAGGGTCGCCACGCCGCCCTTGGCCGCCGCGTAGTGCGCGCCGGTGGCGGTGCCGCCGTTCTGCCCGGCCAGCGACGCGATGTTGACGATGCGCCCGAAGCCACGCTCGGCAAAGTGCGCGCCGAACACCTGGCAGGCCACGAAGGTGCCGCGCAGGTTGATCGCCATCGACTCGTCGAACTCTTCTGGCGTGATGTCCATCAGCGCCGCGACTTTCGACACGCCGGCGTTGTTCACCAGAATGTCGGTGCCGCCCCACTGCTCAACGAGCAGGTCACGGGCACGCTGGAAGTCGGCCTTGCTGCGCACATCCAGCTCGATGGCCATGGCGCTGGCGCCGCTGGCATCGAGTTGCAGAGCCAGTTGCTGCACGCCATCGAGGCGCACATCCGCCAGGGCGACGCGATAACCTGCCGCGTGCAGACGACGGGCGATGCACTCGCCCAGCCCGCGCGAGGCACCCGTTACGAGGGCTACTCGACTCATGATGGTGCCCTCACAAAAGGAAGCCGAGCGCGCTCAGGCTGTCGGTGGAGTTGATCAGGCGCACCACCTTGCGTTCCAGGGTCGGCACGCCGTCGGTGAAGCGGATGCGATGGTTCAGGTCGGCCACGAATGGCGTGTGCACGCCGCGCTTGTAGGCGTACAGCAACTGCGCGGAATTCACTTCGACGATGTCACCGGCCGCTTCCACCAGACGGAAACGCGAGACGGTGCGAATGGTTTTCGCCGCGTCCACCGCCGACGGCGAGAAGCCGGCGCTCAGGCGTTCGATGCGCAGGGCACGCATGCGTGCATCGTCGTAGGCGTAGTTGAGGGTCGCTTCGAAATCCTCGGTGTCCGGGTCGATCGGCACGATGTACTTGCCGCTGTCGCTCCACAGGGTCGCCCATTCGGCGTAGTTCTTGTGGTCGAGCAGTTCGGCTTCGCGCCAGATGAATTCGATGGCCTGGGCCAGGGGACCTGCAAAACCGTTCAGGGTGTCGTGATTGCTCATTGGCTCATCATCCTTTTCCACATGTCGTAGGCACCGCGCATGCCGCCTTCGTCGGTGGCGTGGCTGACCTTGTCGCCGTTTTCAGCGGTGATTTCGCGGTTCAGGCCGCGGTTGACCAGGATCGGCGCGTCGACGCCGGCATACGAGCCGCGCTGCACGCGGTCCCAGGCTTCGGCATCGTCGGGGCTGCCGAAACCGAACGGGCCCTGGAAGTGTTCGTGGATGCGCATGCGCTCGCGGTTGGCGATTTCCGGGCCGCCGTCCATGCCGAGGGCCACGTGACGGATCTCGGTTTCAGTCACCGACACCGGACGCAGCACGCGGAAAAACGACATCGACATCGCCACGTTGGGGAACAGGTTCAGGTTGAAACCGGCGCCGTGCAGCGAGCGCACGATGCGACGCACCTGATCGGCCGGCAGGGTTTTCGACAGCTCTTCGGTGACGTGGGCGAAGCGTTCCTGCAACTGTTCGGTGCCGTCGTCGTGATCCAGGTCGACGTGCTCCGGCACCATCACCATCACGCTGTGGCCGTTGCCCAGGGAGTGGGTCACGGCTTGTTCGTCGGTCATGAACGAGAGCATTTCCGAGGTTTCTTCGTCCACCGACGACATGAACGACTTGTGCACGATCGGGAAGTGATAACCGTCGGTGGTGTTTTCCAGCTGGATCTTCCAGTTGCCTTTGAAGCTGAACTTGTGTTCACCCTGGGTCTTGATCGGGTAGCCGGCGCCCTGCTTCATGAACAGGTCCATCCAGTGTCTGGCGCCGCCGAGGAAGTCTTCCAGCGGTTCGATCTCGTCGTTGTAGCTGGCGAAGACCATGCCGGCGTAGCTTTCGACGCGCAGGCTGGTCAGCGGCAGTTCGGACTTTTCCAGGATGCCTTCGTAACCGTCCGGGTACGGCAACGCCCGCAGCTTGCCGTCCAGGCCATAGGACCAGCTGTGGTACGGGCAGGTGAAACCGGTGGCGTTGCCCTTGTGCTTCTCGCACACGGTGGCGCCACGGTGCCGGCAACGGTTTTCCAGCACGTTGATGTTGTTTTTCTTGTCGCGCACGACGATCACCGGGCGACGGCCGATGGTGGCGGTCTTGAAGTCGCCGCTGTTGCGCACTTCGCTTTCGTGGGCCACCCACACCCAGGTGCGGTAGAAAATCTTTTCCAACTCGGCTTCGAACAGCGCTGGATCGTTGTACAGCGAGACGTCGACGCGGTCATGACTGACCAGGTCTTCGGGGCTTTTCGACGTTGCGATCAGCCGGTATTCATGAGTGCTCATGCGGTTCTCCTCATGGCTTCTTTTCAGATTTGGGTTGTAGAGGCTTGAAGTTGCGCACCAAAGGCGCAGACCAGCTCGTCCTGACCTTTGCGGCCGACAATTTGCAGGCCGACTTTCAATCCGCCGCAATCGAGTTCAACCGGCACCGTCAGCGCCGGGTGGCCACTTAGGTTGAAAGGCCGCACCAGCAGGGTCATGCCGGCCACGGCCTTGCTGCCGGCGCGGGCTTCGCTGAGGGTCGGCGGCAGGCTTGGCAGGGTCGGCAGCAAGAGCACGGCGAACTCTTCCAGCGCCGCATCCACCTGTTGCGTGAAGCGCGTGCGTACGGCTTCGGCCTGGGCCAGTTCTTCACGGGTGGTGCGGCTGGCCGCCAACAGGCGTGTCTCGACATCGGCGCCGATCAGGCCTTTGCCGGTGAGATGACCGAACGCGGCCCAGTTTTCAAAATTGATCACGGTCAGGCCGGCGGCGAACGCGGCTTCGAATTCGCTCAGGTGCAGGTGGCTGCGACGCCATCCCGCGCGGTCGGCCGCGGCACCGAGACTGGCTTGCAGGTGTGCGTCACAGGCCACGTCGAGGAAGCCGACTTTCGCGCCGCCTGCGGGCAGTCCCTGCACGCCAAAGCCTGGACAAATCACCTGCATGGCGGCGATCAGATCGTCCATGGACCTGGCGAACGGCCCGACGCAATCGAGGCTGGATTCCAGTGGATGGGCACCGATACGGCTGACACGGCCGTACGTCGGCTTGAGCCCAGCGATACCGCAGCACGCCGCCGGCACCCGCACCGAACCTCCAGTGTCGGTGCCGATGGCAATGTCTGCCAGGCCGGCGGCGACGGCCGAGGCCGAGCCGCTGGAGGAACCACCCGGCACCCGGTCCGGCGCCTGCGGGTTCACCGGTGTGCCAGTCCAGTCGTTGATGCCGGTGACGCCGAAGGCCAGTTCATGCAGGTTGGTCTTGCCGACGATCTGCCAGCCGGCGTCGAGGATCGCGTCGACCACTTCGGCGTTTTTCGTTGCGGCGGGTGCATCGGCGAAGGCACGGCTGCCCGATCGGGTCGGATGGCCGGCGATGTCGATGGAGTCCTTGATGGCGACGCGCTTGCCGTTGCCACCGAGGAGGAATTCGCTGATGAAAGTACTCATGCATTCAGCTCCGTGTTGAACAGCCGTTGCGTGCGGAAATGGGCGATCAGCCAGGTGCCGTCGACGCAGCGGAAATCGATGTTCAGCCGCGTGCCGAACAGCTCGTTGCGGCCATCAGCGTAGGTGGAGATCTGCTGCATGATCCACTGCCCCTGCGCCCGATCACCGTCGACCACGATCGACTCGCTGGTGAGGTAGTGCAGGTTCAGTCGGAAGTGGTCCGAAGGCGGCAGGTAACCACCGACAAATGCGGCCACGGCCTCGCGTCCACGGTGTTGACCGAAGGTCTGCGCGGTCTGGCTGCCGATGCCTTCCCAGATCGCATCCACAGTGAATAACCGGGCCAGATCGCTGACGTGGGTGACAGCCCTCGGCACATCGCACAGGTCCATGTAGCGCGCCATCAAGCGGCGCACCGCACTTTCCCCTTCGAGTGTCGCCAGACGCTGCAGCAAGGCCTCGTCCATGGCTTACACCCTGGCCGCGTCAGGGATGGTCAGCGGGCGACCGATGCGCGCTTCGACCTTGGCGTAGCGCCACAGGCTGTACTCGCCCACCGGCGTGGTGCGGAACAGGTTGCAGGCGTCGATCACCGATTGGTGGCAGTCGACGTCGGCCATGATGTACACGGTCCAGGGCGAGGTGGTGGACGGGCCGACCATCAGGCGGTCGTCGTCCATGGCACCGAGCACGGTGATGCCGGGCATGGCGCCGAGGGAGCCCATCATCTGGCTGAAGCCCTTCCACACGCTCAGGCCTTCGCCGGTGGGCAGGTCGAAAAAGTTCTGGGTGATGCCGATGCAGAAGACGACGCGCAACGGTTCCTGGGTAGCTTGGGACATGGTGTTGATCCTTGAAAAAGTAATGAAAAATCAGATGTAGCCCGGGAACGGCGGCACACCGAGGAACACCGAGCCGGCGCCGTCGTACAGCCCTTCGTTGAGGAAGGCGTGCTGGGTCACCACCATCGAGTCGCGCAGGTAACGTTGCAGTGGATGACGCAGGTAAATCGCGGTGGTCCCGGCCAGGCTGTAGGCGCTCTGCACCACCTCGGCCCCCGCCTGGGAGACATGGATCGCCGACAGGCGCAGCAGGCTGGTCTGCTCCGGCGTGACCGGGTTGCCGGCCAGGATCGAGCTCCACACCTGTTCGGTGGCGTTGTAGAAGAACCCCCGTGCGGCCATCAGCTTGGCTTCGGCCTTGGCGATCTCGATGCGCACGTAAGCCCGGTCGGCCATTTTCGGCGCACCGGTAATGCCGCCGGCGCCGGCCATGCGACTGATTTCATCCAGCGCTGCACGGGCCAGGCCAAGGTTGACCACCGCCAGCACTTGCGCGGCGTAGGCGATCGACGGGTAGCGGAATAGCGGTTCGTCGATGGTTGCAGCCCCGCCACGGATGAAGGTCCAGCGGTCCTCGACGAATTTGTCGGTGACACGCAGGTCATGGCTGCCGGTACCCTTGAGGCCGACCACGTCCCAGTTCTCGACGATCTCGACCTGGCTGGCCGGGAACACCGCCGTGCGCGGTTTGCCGCCCGCCCCACTGGCGCCGATGCCGACACCCAGCAGGTCCGCGCCTTTGCTGCCGCTGGCGAACTTCCAGGTGCCGTTGACCTGCCAACCGCCTTCCACCGCCTCTGCTGGCTGCAGCGGGAACAACCCACCGGCGAACACCAGGTCCGGACTCTCGGCGTAGATTTCAGCCAGGGTTTGCGGTGGCAAGGCCGCCAGATAGACACCGGCGCTGCCAAAGCTGGCGACCCAGCCCGCCGAGCCGTCGGCTTCGGAGATGCGCTCGATCATGTGCAGGAACAGCGCCGGCGCCAGGGCGTCGCCGCCGTAGCATTTCGGCGTGGCGGCGCGATAGATGCCCAACTGCTTGAAGCGCTCGATCATGTCCCGAGGCACGTGGGAGCCGGCGTCGAATTCCTCGCGGCGTTGGCGAACCTCATCCAGCACCTGCTCAAATAGCTGACTCTCGACCATTGGTACGACCGGGCCGGACACAGGGTCTTGTTGCGCGACAGCTGAACGCAGCATGGGCTAGTTCTCCGTTTTGATTATTGTTAGAGGGCTCCACCGCTCTCTGTAGGAGCGAGCTTGCTCGCGATGGTCGTCAACGATGACGCTGGAAACCTGGCACCCCGTGGCGCTCTCAGGTTCATCGCGAGCAAGCTCGCTCCTACATGGGGGGGTGTTGCCCTTGCATTGGGGCCCAGTGTAAAAACCGCATCCGCCCTCAACTATTGGTGCGTGCAGCCTCCTCGCTAAAGAAAACCCCTAGGTCCACGCCGGTTACCTCTGAGCGCATCGCGCTGTGCGAGCAGGTATAAAACGCCATACTGCAAATCTCTGCCGCCAGGGGCCGTGCGATGTACCTGCCAAAACCGAACGACTTTTTTGCGCTGATCGAAGCCATGCCGCTGTGCATCATTCTTCATGACGCGCACACCAAGGAGATTCTCTGGGCCAACGCCGCTGCCCTGGCGGCGCTGGGCTTTACCCTGGAGGAGCTGACGCCGCTCAAGGCCCCGGACATGACCCGCGATGCGCCGAAGTACCGACGTTCGGTCGGCTTGCGCTGGCTCGAAGGCGCCGCGCGCACCGGGCAGCGCGCCATCGAGTGGTGTTATCGCTCCAAGCAAGGGGTGGAGATTCTGTCCGAGGCGGTGGCGACCCTGGTGCACCTGGACGGTCGCGATGTGCTGATGGTGCAGTTCCGCGACATCTCCAAAGAGGACAAGGTCAAGCGCGACCTCAAGCGTTTCGAAAGCCGGCTCAAGGCCTTTATGCAGGACCTGGCCGAAGGCGTGGCGGTGCTCGGCCCCGAGGGTGACATCCGTTTTATCAGCGACTCCGGCGCGCACTTGCTCAACAGTGAAGTGCACCAGCTGATGGGTGAGAACTTCCTGGCCTGGTGCGACGACGCATCCGGCCGGCGCCTGCTGCAACAACTTGCCGATGAAACGCCGGAGCACGCGCCGTTCAACGTGCATTACAAGGTGCAGCGCCGCGATGGCGAGTGGCGCTGGCATGACGCGACCTGCCGCTACATCGAGATCGAGGACGATCTGGTCGGCCATCTGCTGCTGTTCCGCGATGTCACCGAGCAGGTCCAGGCCGAGGAAGCGCGGCGGGTCAGCGAGCAGAAGCTCGAGTACCTGGCGCGCTACAACGCCATGGGCGAAATGGCCGTGGCCATCGCCCACGAACTGAGCCAACCCTTGGCCGCCACCCGCAACTTCATTGAAGGCACGATGATTCGCCTGGGCAACGCCGGCGAAACCGATCAGAACGTCGCTTGGGGTTTGCAAAACGCGGTACGGCAAATCGAGCATGCCTCGGTGATCATCAAGAGCGTGCGCGACTACGTGGTCAAGCTGGAGCAATCGGAAGAGCGGATCGACCTTAATGAACTGCTGCGCGAAACCCGCTACTTCATCAGCCTGCGCGCCGACCCGAGCCGGGTGCGCGTGGAAATCATCGCCTCGCCCGAACCGCTGATGGTGAGTTGCGAGAAGGTGCTGATCGGCCAGGTGATCCTCAACCTGGCCTTCAACGCCATCGAAGAAATGGCCGACCTGCCGGCCGAACGGCGCGTGTTGCGGATCCAGGCCAGCCGCGACAACGAGGTGGCGCTGGTGCGCATCGAAGACTGCGGCCGTGGCATCCAGGCCCAGGCGCAGGAGAAGCTGTTCGACGGCTTTTTCTCCTCCAAGGTCAGCGGCAACGGCATTGGCCTGGCGCTGTGCAAGAACATCATCGGCCGCCACCGGGGCGATATCTGGGCGCAAAACCTGGCGCCGTGCGGCGCTGTTTTCAGCTTTTCCCTTCCACTCGCCTGAAATACAAAAAACCTGTGGCCTTACACAAACCCTGTGGCGAGGGGGCTTGCCCCCGTTCGGTTGCGAAGCAGCCGCAAAACCTGCTGGCACGGTGTGACTGGAAAATGCTGGGGCCGCTTCGCGACCCAACGGGGGCAAGCCCCCTCGCCACAAGTGCAGCGTCGCCCTCCCCCTCTCAGACCCTTCAACCCCCTGCTTTATCACCTTGTGCAGCCAGTTTCACGACACTGGCACAGACACACAAACACTTGGCAGGCAGGGCAATTCTCCTGATCGCGGGGCACGGCAGAATCAAAGGGTAAAAATCTGCCAAAGCACCCGCGATCCGCGTTACCAACAATTCAGGAAGTTCCCCTTATGCGAACAAACAGGATCTCCGTACAGTCAGCGCTTGGCCTGAGCCTGCTTGTACTCGGTTTGAACAGTGCCCGCGCGGACCTTCCCGCCGGTACGATTGGCCAGACCGTTCTGGCGTTTCCACCCGAAGCTCACCGCGCGTTTGTCATCGACGTCGAGTTCGACAGTTTCGTCGCCGGCCGCGTGACCGTGGTCGACCCGGACCAGAAGCGCATCCTCGGCATGGTGCCGACCGGTTTTGCCGCGCCGTCGACCCTCAGCCATGACAAGAAGACCCTCTACAGTGCGGACATCTGGTATTCGCGCGGCACCCGCGGTACCCGTACCGACGTGCTGACCGCATGGGACAGTTCGACCCTGTCGCCGGCCTGGGAAGTGCTGATCCCGAACAAGCGCGCCGAATCGCTGACCCAGCGTTATGCGCTCAAGCCGAGTGGCGACGACAAGTTCGTCTATGTCTACAACTTCACCCCGTCGACCTCGGTCACTGTGGTCGATACCCAGGCCAAGGCCGTTGCCACGGAAATCGCCATCCCCGGTTGCGTGCTCAACTACCCGATCGGCAACCGTCGTTTCGCCTCGCTGTGCGGCGACGGCAGCCTGCAAGTGGTGACCCTCAACGATCAGGGCCAGGAAACCGCGCGCAGCCGCACACCGTTCTTTGATCCGAACGCGGAAAAACTGGTGGAGCGTGCGGTCAACGTCGGCGACACCTACTACTTCACCACCACGACCGGCACCGTGCGTCCGGTGGATTTCGCCGGTGACGCGCCGAAGATCCTGCCGTCCTGGTCGCTGGTTACCGACGAAGAAAAGAAGGCCGGTTGGGCACCGGGCGGCTGGCAGTTGATGGCCGTGGCACCGAAGCTGGACCGTCTGTATGTGCTGATGCACGACGCCCACGAAGCCATGAAGTGGGAAGACCCGAGCCCGCTGATCTGGGCGTTCGACCTCAAGACCCACAAGAAGGTAGCGACCCTGGAAGCCCCGGTTCCGGTGTGGAGCATGCAGGCCACCGGCGACGACAAGCCGCTGTTGCTCGGTGCCGATGTGGAAGGCGGTTTGCAGATTTTCGATCTGAAGACCAACAAGCTCACCGGCAGCATGCCGAAAGTCGCGAAGACCGCGACTCAGGTCCTGAGCTACTGAGAGGTTCGGCCATGCACACAGATCCGATCTTCATCATAGCCAGCGCCATCGCCATCGCGGTGTTGCTGGCCAGCGCCGCGACCCACAAGTTGCGCGCGCCGGCCCGCTTCACCCGGCAACTGGCGGACTACCAACTGCTGCCCCAGGCGCTGGTGCGCCCGACGGCACGGCTGGTGCCGCTGCTGGAACTGGCCATCGCCTTTGCCCTGCTGGTACCGGTCAGCCGTGGTTACGCCGCAATAAGCGCGGCCAGCCTGTTGGCGCTGTACGCCGCCGCCATCGGCATCAACCTGTGGCGCGGTCGCGCGGACATCGACTGCGGTTGCGCCGGCCCCGACCAGGCACAGCCGCTGCGCCCGGTCCTGCTGGCGCGCAACAGCGCACTGGTGCTGCTTGCGCTGGTGGCCAGCGTGGCGCCGGTGGCCCGCGACCTCAACCTGTTCGATGGCTTCGTGACCCTGGCCGCCGCCGCGGTCGCGTTGCTCATCTACGCCGCCGCCGATGGCTTGCTGGCGAATTCCCCTCTTCTGCTCAAATTGATTGGTAGGTAATCGAAATGGAAGGCTTGATTGTTTCCAACGTTCTGCTCTGGGTGCTGCTGGTGGCCGTGGCGTTTGTCGTCATGGGCCTGGTGCGGCAGATTGGCGTGCTGCACGGGCGTCTGGCCCCGGCCGGCGCGCTGATGGTCGACAAAGGCGTGGCGGTCAATGAACCCGCGCCGCAGATCACTGCCAGCGATCGTCACGGTCGCCCGGTGAACTTCGGTTATGCCGGTGAAAAATCGCAATTGCTGTTCTTCCTCTCGCCGACCTGCCCGATCTGCAAGTCGTTGCTGCCGGCGATCAAATCCATCGCCAGGGAGCAAGCGGGCAGTCTGGACGTGGTGTTCGTCAGCGATGGCGACATGGACGCCCAGCAAGCGCTGATCCGTGAACACAAACTCGAAGACGCCACCTACGTGGTCGGCCCGGAAGTGGGCATGACCTACCAGATCGGCAAGCTGCCGTATGCCGCACTGATCGACAAGGCCGGCACCCTGCGCGCCAAGGGCCTGGTCAACTCCCGCGAGCACCTGGACAGTCTGTTCGAAGTCGAGCACCTCAAGCACGCCACGCTGCAGCAGTACCTCAATGCCCAACCCCACACCCACGACCACAGCCACGGCCATAGCCACTGATAAGGCAGGGAGACGTTTATGAAACTGCTGGATCTGTTGTTCGAGCGCTCGACCCGCCGTGTGGCCGACACCACCTCGCGCCGTAAA
The DNA here is from genome assembly GCF_000282295.1 of Pseudomonas sp. GM33. Taxonomy (NCBI): domain Bacteria; kingdom Pseudomonadati; phylum Pseudomonadota; class Gammaproteobacteria; order Pseudomonadales; family Pseudomonadaceae; genus Pseudomonas; species Pseudomonas sp. GM33. The sequence goes on along the minus strand of NZ_AKJO01000140.1, from coordinate 22,290 downwards.
CTGCTGTCGCGCATGGGCTCGCTGATGGTGGCCGGTGCCGCCCTGCCCTTGCTGCTGCCGCTGGACCGTACCAGCAAGGCCCTGGCCGCGGAGCCGGCACAGGCTGGCGACCCGGGTGATCCGAACAGCTGCGACTACTGGCGCTACTGCTCCATCGACGGCTTTCTGTGCAGCTGCTGCGGCGGTTCGGTGACCTCCTGCCCGCCAGGCACCGAAGCTTCGCAAGTAACCTGGATCGGCACCTGCCGCAACCCGGCCGATGGCAAGGACTACATCATTTCCTACAACGACTGCTGCGGTAAGCAAAGCTGCGCCCAGTGCGCCTGTACCCGCAACGACAGTGAAGAACCGGCTTACCGTCCGTTCAACAACAACGATGTGAACTGGTGCCTGGCCGCCAAATCGCACATCTATCACTGCACCGTTTCGGTGATCCGCGGCGTCGCCGTCTAAACGCGCACTTTCCGCCGGTTGCTCGGGCAATCGGCGGTTTTTTTCTGTGGCTGCTTTTCTCTTTTTTACGGCTTTGTGTGTGTGTGTACCTGTAGGAGCGAGCCTGCTCGCGAAGATCGTCAACGATAACGCGGGCTATCTGGTTCAACGCGGTGCCCTTGAGTTCTTCGCGAGCAGGCTCGCTCCTACATAAATGTGCCAAACCGGTCATCAGCGGAGGTTTGTTTTATGCGTAGGTTGATATTGCTCGGACTCGTCTGCGCCCTGAGCGCCCCGCTCGCGTTCGCCCGGGCTATTCCCGACCCGGCGCAGGGCCATGCGCCGGGCAACGAAGAGGTGCAAAAACCGATTGCCCAGGTCGGCTACGGCGTCGGCGTCAACTATCAGCTGCAATGTGCCGGTTGCCACCTGGGCGACGGCACGGGCTCCGCCGCCAACGACACGCCACGGATGAAAGGTTTTGTCGGCAACTTCCTGAAGGTACCGGGCGGCCGCGAATTCCTCGTGCGGGTGCCGGGCATGTCGCAGTCGGCGCTGAACAACGCGCAACTGGCGGACTTGCTCAACTGGCTGATGCGTAAAGACGGCATGGCGGGCGAAAGCCTGCCGGCGGACTATCAGCCCTACACCGCCGAAGAAGTCGCGGCGCTGCGTGCCCAGACCATGCTCAACCTGCCCGGCACCCGCAGCGAGTTGATCAAAGCCATGCGCGCCCAGGGCATCGCCATCGATGACGGGATGACCGCTGGAACGATGGACTCACCGACGGCAAGTCAGTAACGTAACCGGTGCTGCTTTCGAACCCACAAAAGCGAAAAGGGAGTTTGCATCGTGACCGAAGAGACAAAACCCAAAGGACCGGCTTCGTACTTCCCGTCAATCGAGAAGAAGTATGGGCAGCCGATCAGCCATTGGCTGGACCTGCTTAAAACCCTCAGCGACAAGAAGCACATGGAACTGGTGGCCTGGCTCAAGACCGAACACGGCATGGGTCATGGCCACGCCAACGCGCTGGTTGCCTATCATTTGGCAACGGCCACCTAGCGCCGGACAACGCCATGCCCGCCCCCGAATCCACCCTCCTCGACAGCTGGCACCACAATGCCCGGGCCTGGATCGACGCCATCCGCACGGGCACCATCGAAAGCCGTCTGAAGGTCACCGACCAGGCCATCCTGCTGGCGGTGCTGGGGCGCCAGCCCGAGCGGGTGCTCGACCTGGGCTGCGGCGAAGGCTGGCTGTTGCGTGCGCTGACGGACCGGGCCATCGAGGCGGTCGGGGTGGATGGCGATGCGACGCTGGTGGACGCGGCGCGGGCGGCGGGCGCTGCACCGGTGCATCTGGCGAGCTATGAACAGCTGGCAGAGGCAGCCGTCGACATCGGCCGCGACTACAACCTGATCTGCGCCAACTTCGCCCTGCTGCATCAGGACATCATCCCCCTGCTCGGCGCCATGAACAGCCTGCTCGCCCCTGGCGGCGCGCTGCTGATCCAGACGCTGCACCCGTGGGCCGCTGCGGCGGGCGACTATCAGGATGGCTGGCGGGAAGAGACCTTTGCCGGGTTCAAGGGCCAGTGGCAGCCCATGCCGTGGTACTTCCGCACCCTGTCCAGCTGGCTCAACGCGCTGGACATGGCGGGTTTTGTACTGGCCGGCTTGCAGGAACCGCAGCACCCGCAAAGCCCTGTGCCGCAGTCGTTGCTGCTGGTGGCCGAGCGGCGGCTGTAGGAGCGAAGAGGCCGACACATTCGATATCGATGTCGCCTGACACTCCGTCATCGCGAGCAAGCTCGCTCCCACAGGTTCAGCGGTTGAGCGCAAAATCTGCGAACTACCCAAATCATTGTGGGAGCGGCGGTGCGGCGATCCGACTTGCCCGCAAAGAGGCCCGCACATTCGACATCGATGTCGCCTGACACGCCACCTTCGCGAGCAAGCCCGCTCCCACAGGTTCAGGGCTGTACGCACAATCTGCGAACTAACCAGGTCACTGTGGGAGCGAGCCTGCTCGCGATAGCGATCTGGCAGTCACTACACTGGTGTCTGTCATGCCGCTTTCGCGAGCAGGCTCGCTCCCACTGGGTTCAGTGGTGCATCCAGCAAAGCGTCAGGCCCATTCTTTACGCAACTGACGCGCAGCGTTGACCATGTGCACCAGCGCCGCTTCGGTTTCCGGCCAGCCGCGGGTTTTCAGGCCGCAGTCCGGGTTGACCCACAGGCGTTCGGCGGGAATGCGCCTGGCAGCCTTGCGCAGCAGGTTGGCCATTTCCGAGGCGTCCGGCACCCGTGGCGAGTGGATGTCGTATACGCCGGGGCCGATGTCGTTCGGGTAGGCGAAGGCTTCGAACGCGTCCAGCAACTCCATGTCCGAGCGCGAGGTTTCGATGGTGATCACATCGGCATCCATGGCGGCGATGGACTCGATCACATCGTTGAACTCGCTGTAGCACATGTGGGTGTGGATCTGGGTTTCGTCCCGCACACCCGAGGCGCACAGGCGGAACGCTTCGGTCGCCCAGTCCAGGTAGTGCTGCCACTGCGCCTGGCGCAACGGCAAGCCTTCGCGGAACGCCGCTTCGTCGATCTGCACGATCCTGATCCCGGCGGCTTCCAGGTCCACCACTTCGTCGCGAATGGCCAGGGCCAGTTGACGGGCCTGTACCTCACGGGTCACGTCTTCGCGCGGGAACGACCACATCAGCATGGTCACGGGACCAGTCAGCATGCCCTTCATCACTTTGTCGGTGAGGCCTTGAGCGTAGCGGATCCACTCCACGGTCATGGCTTTCGGGCGGCTCAGGTCGCCGAAGATCACCGCCGGTTTCACGCAGCGCGAACCGTAGCTCTGCACCCAGCCAAAACGCGTGAACGCATAGCCGTCGAGTTGCTCGGCGAAGTATTCGACCATGTCATTGCGCTCGGCTTCACCGTGCACCAGCACATCCAGGCCCAGGCATTCCTGCACTTGCACGGCGTGGCGAATCTCGCTGTGCATCGCTTCGGTGTATTCGGCCTCGGTCAGCTTGCCTTGCTTGAACGACTGGCGCGCCAGACGGATCGACGCGGTTTGCGGGAACGAACCAATGGTGGTGGTCGGGAACAGTGGCAGGTTCAGGCCGGCGCGTTGCCTGGCGATGCGCTGGGCAAACGGCGATTGACGCTGGCTGTCCCCGGCGGTGATCGCGGCCACACGGGCCTGGACAGCTGGCTTGTGAATGCGTGGCGATGCAGCACGGGCCGCCTGAACGGCGCGGCTTTGACTCAGCGCTTCGAGAACGTTCGGCGCCTCGGGCTCGTTGACCGCCTGAGCCAGCAGCGCGACCTCTTCACACTTCTGCACGGCAAACGCCAGCCAGCTTTTCAGCTCGGTATCGAGCTTGTCTTCGCGGCCCAGATCAACCGGGCTGTGCAGCAGCGAGCAGGACGGCGCGACCCACAAGCGATCGCCCAGGCGTTCGTGAGCATGCTGCAGGGTGGCCAGGGCGTTTTCCAGGTCGCAGCGCCAGACGTTACGGCCGTTGACCACACCCAGCGACAGCACTTTATAGGCCGGCAGACGGTCGAGAATGGTCGGGTACTGTTCAGGCGCACGCACCAGATCGATGTGCAGACCATCCACCGGAAGGTTGGCGGCCAGGCCCAGGTTCTCTTCCAGGCCACCGAAGTAAGTGGCGACCAGCTTCTTCAGCGGGTCGCGCTGGATCAGGTTGTAGGCGCGTTCGAAGGCGTTTTTCCAGTCCTGAGGCAGGTCGAGCACCAGGATCGGCTCGTCGATTTGCACCCACTCGACGCCTTGTGCCGCGAGGCGCTGGAAGATCTGGCCGTACAGCGGCAGCAGGCGTTCGAGCAGTTCGAGCTTGTCGAACCCGGCGCCCTTGGCCTTGCCCAGCCACAGGTAGGTCAACGGGCCGATGATGACGGGCTTGACGTTATGCCCCAGTGCGCGGGCTTCTTCGACTTCTTCGAACAGTTGATCCCAGCCAAACTGGAACTGCTGGTCGGCGCTGAACTCCGGGACCAGGTAGTGATAGTTGGTGTCGAACCACTTGGTCATTTCCTGGGCGTGGGCACCGCCGCAGCAGCTGTCGCTGACACCGCGCGCCATGCCGAACAGGGTCTGCAGGCTGGCCTTGCCATCGTGCGGGCGGAAACGCTCAGGGATCACACCGAACATCAACGAGTGGGTCAGGACCTGGTCGTACCAGGCGAAATCGCCGACTGGCAGCAGTTCGATGCCGGCCTTTTTCTGCAAGTCCCAGTGGGTCTTGCGCAGGTCACGGCCAACAGCTCGCAGGCCGGCTTCATCGAGCTCGCCCTTCCAGAACGCCTCTTGGGCCTTTTTCAGTTCACGGTCGCGACCAATGCGCGGAAATCCAAGGGAATGGGCCACAGCCATGTCAAATAACTCCAATGCGTTCAATGGAGCCATTGTCGACAGTGCCAGCGAGTGAGACAAACTCATTTTAATCGTGATGATCACAAGTTCTTCTCATGATCCGTAGTCCTGCGCAACCGGCGCTGAATGGACACCTGGTTCAACGCGCTCGCCCCAATATCCAACCTGCACCGTGGCGTGTGCGTAAGCCGGGCGTCGATGGCATCATCACCCGCTACGAAGTTTTTCGATGTCCGCCCTCTCTGATCGACCAAGGAATAGTTCCGATGCGTATCAAAACAAGGCTGGCCTGTGCCACGGTGGTCTACCCGGACGCCACAGCGCAGAGCGCCTGGATCAACCCATGACGGCCATTTTCCGGCCGCGTCCGACCTTGATCGGTTTGCTGCTGTTGCTGGTGCTGGTGTTCTGGCTGTCCCTGGCCCTCGGGCCGGTGAGCCTGCCGCTGGGCGATACCTTGCTGGCCGGGATGCGCCTGCTGGGGTTGCCGCTTGACGGCGGGGACACGCAGCAGGCGGAGCTGATCCTCGGTCAGATCCGTCTGCCGCGAAGCCTGCTCGGCATCGCCGTGGGCTCGGTACTGGCGTTGTCCGGCGTGGCGATGCAGGGGTTATTCCGCAACCCCTTGGCGGACCCGGGCCTGGTCGGCGTCTCCGGCGGTGCCGCGCTGGGCGCCGCCCTCGCCATCGTCGGCGGCAGCCTGCTGGGTGGCGTGCCGCCAGCGGTAGAACCTTACCTGCTGTCGGTCAGCGCCTTCGCCGGTGGCTTAATCGTCACGGCGGTGGTGTATCGCTTCGGCCGTCGCAACGGGCAAACCGACGTTGCCACCCTGCTGTTGGCGGGTGTGGCGATGACGGCCATGGCGGGTGCCGGCGTGGGTCTGTTCACCTACCTGGCCGATGACGCGACCCTGCGCACCCTGACGTTCTGGAACCTGGGCAGCCTCAACGGCGCCAGCTATCCGCGCCTGTGGCCGTTGCTGATCGTCACTGTGGGCGTGGCGCTGTGGTTGCCACTTCGTGCGGCGGCACTCAATGCCATGCTGCTGGGCGAGTCGGAGGCCCGTCACCTGGGCTTCGACATCGAGCGCATCAAGCTTGAGCTGGTGTTGTGCACGGCGCTCGGCGTCGGCGCAGCCGTCGCGGCGGCCGGCCTGATCGGCTTCATCGGCCTGGTGGTGCCGCACCTGATGCGCCTGCTGGTCGGCCCGGATCACCGGGTGTTGCTGCCCGCGTCGTTGCTCGCCGGTGCCAGCCTGCTGTTGCTGGCCGATCTGGCCGCGCGCCTGCTTTTGGCGCCAGCCGAATTGCCGATCGGCATCGTAACCGCACTGATCGGCGCGCCATTCTTTCTTTATTTGCTGGTTCGAGGGCGTTCCTGATGCTGCGGGCAAACAACTTGCTGGTACGTCGTGGCAACCGCACGGTACTGGCGAACATCGATATCCAATTGCGCCCCGGCGAAGTGCTCGGCGTGCTGGGACCTAACGGCGCCGGCAAAAGCACTCTGCTCGCCGCCTTGTGCGGCGAACTGCCAACCAGCGAAGGCAGGGTCAGCCTCGACGAGCGTCCACTCGCCGACTGGCCGGGCCAGGAGCGGGCCAGGCGCCTGGCCGTGCTGCCGCAAAGTTCGAGCCTGAACTTTGCGTTCTCGGTCAATGAAGTCGTGGCCATGGGGCGCCTGCCTCACGCCAGCGGCCGTGTGCGCGATGGCGAAATCGTCGCCGAGGCGCTTTCAGCGGCCGATGCGCTTCATCTTGCCGGGCGCAGTTACCTGGCGCTGTCCGGCGGTGAACGCCAGCGCGTGCATCTGGCGCGGGTACTCGCTCAACTCTGGCCGGGGGCCGAAGGGCAAACCCTGCTGCTCGATGAACCGACGTCGATGCTCGATCCGCTGCACCAGCACACCATTTTGCAAGCCGTGCGCGACTTCGCCGAGCGCGGTGCAGCGGTGCTGGTGATTCTGCACGACCTCAATCTGGCGGCGCGCTACTGCGATCAACTGCTGTTGTTGCAACAGGGCCTGCCCCACGCCTACGGTCCACCGGCACAGGTGCTGACCGCCGAGGCGCTGGCGGCAGTGTATGGCCTGGAGGTGCTGATTCACCAACACCCGGAACGCGGCCACCCGTTGATCATCGCACGCTGATACCGCCCCCCTCCTTCGTTGATTGAGGGGCTTCTGTCTATTCAAGGAAAACCGATGCGCTTTCTGTTGCTGTGTGCGTTCAGCCTTTTGGCTGCCTGCCAAACCCACTCTGTAACGCCGCCCCCGGCGCCGATTGCCCCACAAGGGCGCGACCACGCCGACCTCGGCGTCATCCGTGAACTGGCCAGCGGTCGCACGCTGACACCGCAGGAACTGGTCGATCGTTTGGCCGCCGCGCCTCGGGTTCTGGTCGGCGAGCAGCACGACAACCCGGACCACCACGCCCTGCAGTTGTGGTTGCTGCGCGAGCTGGCGGCACAGCGTGCCCAGGGCAGCCTGCTGATGGAGATGCTCAACCCCGATCAACAGGCCAAAGTCGATGCCGCACAAGCCGCGACCCGCGCTGGCCAGCCGCCGGCCGATGCGTTCAAGGCGCTGGCCTGGCAGGCCAATTGGGACTGGAGCGTCTACGGTGCCCTCGTCACCTACGCGCTGCGCCAACCCTATCCGCTGCTGGCGGCGAATCTGGACCGCGCGCAGATCATGCAGATCTACCGACAGCGCCCTGTGTTGAATGGCGAAGCGTCCACCACCCGACAGGTGCAGGCGACCTTGCTGGACGACATCCGCCAATCCCATTGCGGTCTGCTGCCCGAATCACAAATGCCGGCCATGCTCGCCGTGCAGCAACAACGCGACCGGCGCATGGCCGAGCGCCTGATGGCCGCGCCGACGCCGGCGTTGCTGCTGGCCGGGGCTTTTCATGTACGCAAGGATCTCGGGGTGCCGCTGCACTTGAAAGACCTCGGTGCCGGTGAAGGCAATGCCGTGCTGATCCTCGCCGAAGCGGGCAAGACCGTGACCGCCGAGAGCGCGGATTACGTGTGGTACACGGCCGCACAGCCGGAACAGGATCATTGCGCGAAGTTGCGTCGTTAATTGTGGCGAGGGGGCTTGCTGTGGCGAGGGGAGCTTGCCTGTGGCGAGGGGGCTTGCCCCCGTTGGACTACGAAGTAGTCCCAAACCCGCATAATGCGGTATGTCAGGTAAACCGCATGCAACTGTATTGCGACCGCTTCGCGGTCGAACGGGGGCAAGCCCCCTCGCCACAAGCAAGCTCCCTCGCCACAAGAGCACTATTGCCCTCTGCCGAACATGCTGCGGCGCGACACTATGTCACGCCTCTGCGCCGGTCCAATGGTCGTATCCACCCCGCCGCTACCGGCACAGTTTGTTAAGATCCCCACGTTTTTTCGTCTGTACAGTCACCACGCTGTCAGTTTCAGCCTGTTCAACAGGATGCTTTTTTCCATGAGTACTTTGTATACCCGCCGAACTGTCCTGCAAGGCATGGGCCTGTTGAGCCTGGGCCTGCTCGCCGGTTGCGACGACAGCAGCAAGCTGTCGTTCAAGTACGGCAAAGACCTCAGCGACAAGATCATGGGGCGTAACTTCAAGCTCACGAACACCGAGGGCGAAACCAGGATGCTGGGCAGCTATCGCGGCCTGATGCCGATGGTGTTCTTCGGTTTCACCCAGTGCCCGGCCGTGTGCCCCACCACGCTGGCCCGCGCCGCCCAGGCCAAAAAGCTGATGGGCCGCGATGGCGAAAGGTTACAGGTGATCTTCATCACCCTGGACCCGGAGCGCGACACGCCAGAGCTGCTCGACAAATACGTCAAGGCTTTCGACCCGAGTTTCGAAGCGCTGTACGGCACCCTGGAACAAACCGCCGCCACCGCCAAGGAATTCGGCGTGTTCTTTGAAAAAGTCCCGAGCGGCGATACCTATACCCTCTCCCATACCGCGACCAGTTATGTCTTCGACTCCCGGGGCAATCTGCGCCTGGGGCTGTCCGCGTCCCTGACGGCCAAAGAGTGCGCAGAGGACCTGCTCACCGTGATGGAGGTTTGCTGATTATGAACGCCCCGCAGGCTAAAAACCGTTTCGCACAACGCTGCAAGCAACTGGCACTGGGCCTGTCCCTGGTCGGCCTGGCCTTCCAGGTGTCGGCACAAACCCGGGTCGACGACGCCTGGGTCCGCGCCACCGTAGCCGGCCAGCCGTCGAGCGGCGCCTTCATGACCGTCACCGCGAGCAGCGACAGCAAACTGTTGAGCGTGCAAACGCCGGTGGCAGCTCTGGTGCAGATTCATGCAATGAGCATGAAAGACGACGTGATGAAAATGCAGCAGGTGGACGCCGTGGCACTGCCGGCCGGTAAAGCGGTGAGCCTCGATCCCAATGGCTACCACATCATGCTCATGAACCTGACGGGCCAGATCAAGGAAGGCGACAAGGTGCCGCTGACCCTGACCGTCGAAGACGCCAAGGGCGAGAAAGAGTCGATCCAGGTTGAAGCCGTTGCCAAGGCGATTGGCACCATGGATCACGGCAACATGGCGCATGATCACAGCAAGATGAATTGATTTTCCCGTAGCGCCGCAACGTCAAAAAGATCGCACATTGCGGGTCAGGTAAAACACAGTACCTGTGGGAGCGAGCTTGCTCGCGATTTACGGCGGGTCAGTCAACATTGATGTTGAATGGTACGCCGCCATCGCGAGCAAGCTCGCTCTCACAGGAGTTGCCCAAAAAACATCCCGTGGAAATCCACCGTCACCGACAATTTCAATGCCCTCGGCTCACCCTGGGTCAGGTCATTGTTGGCGGCGAGCTTTTCACGTCAACTCAAACGAGCTTGAGCGCGACGTTGATGTTGTTGCGCGTGGCTTTCGAATACGGGCAGTACTGGTGCCCGGTGTCGACGATTTTCTGTGCGGTTTCACGGTCCAGCCCCGGCAGGCTGACATTGAGCCGCGCCTGGAGCAGGTAGCCGCCTTCATTAGTGCCCAGGTCGACTTCCGCATTGACCGCCACATCCTTGGGCAACGCCACTTTCATTTCCCGGGCTGCCACTTGCATGGCGCCGATAAAGCAGGCTGACCACCCGGCAGCGAATAATTGCTCGGGGTTGGTACCGCCGCCGCCCGCACCTGGCGACGAAAGCTTCACATCGAGGATGCCGTCGGAACTGCGGGAGGCGCCGTCACGCCCGCCGGTGGTGTGAGTCTGGGCGGTGTACAACACTTTATCGATCTGGTTCATGTTGACCTCCTGATTGAGTTGTAGAAAACCGGTTTAACACCCCATCCGGTCGCCGGGATGGTCAATCAATATAGACGTCACCGGCCCGTGCCGCAGTCGATCCGACCAGCGCCCGCTTCTTCTTTATTTACGCGCCAACTTGTACCTGACACAGTCCTCATAAAAGCTTTGCCGCACAGCCGTCGGTTTCAATCGCGACGAACTGTCATAAGTTTGCTCTGTAATACCAAGAGCCATCATGCGCATCCATGTTTTTGAGAACTTGTAGGCCTGGATTTTCTGCCGTGCGGCGTACAGGGAAACCCCTGAGAGCTTGAGCTCCTGTGCCCTTGCAGCAGTGCCCGCGCCCCAACTGCACATGTATTGATCCTGGGTGGCCAGTTCTTTGGCTTGCGTCGAGTTGCTGATACCCGCAACAACTAGCGGAATTAACGCGATCCATACCTTGCGCATCTTGACCTATCTAACTAGTTGAAAATGAACTAATTTTGCGGGGGATTTTTTAACTTGGGGGCCAGCATCGTGCCTTTTTTGCAAATGAGTGCAAAAAAAGAGATGGCTAAAGCCATTTCTTGCGAGTTTTCAATCCTTTGCTATAGCTAAGACTCTCAATCGCCAACTAAGTGAGGCAACGGAATGTCAGTCGCAAAAAAAATGAGTGTAGGGCAACTGACAATGTTGACCGCAGTCAACATGTTGGGCTCAGGCATTGTGCTACTACCGACGAAACTAGCGGAAGTCGGTGCAATTTCGATTCTTTCCTGGCTGGTGACGGCCACCGGCTCCCTGGCTCTGGCCTACGCCTTTGCGCGATGCGGGATGCTCAGCCGCAAGACCGGCGGCATGGGCGGCTATGCCGAATACACGTTCGGTAAAGCCGGTAACTACATCACCAACTACACCTACGGCCTCTCACTGTTGATTGCCAACGTGGCGATCAGTATTACCGCGGTTGGCTATATACAGACGTTGTTCGGAATAAAACTTGATTCACTGCAGGTAGGTCTCGCGACCATTGCCTTGTTGTGGATCACGACCTTCGCCAACTTTGGCGGCGCGCGCATTACCGGCCGGATCGGCGCGATCACGGTCTGGGGTGTGATTGCACCGGTGGTGCTGGTGTCCACGGTGGGCTGGTTCTATTTCGACAGCAGCGTCTACGCCGCTGGCTGGAACCCTCATGACAAAGGCTGGTTCGAAGCGGCAGGCGCCTCGGTGGCGATCACCCTGTGGGCCTTCCTTGGCCTGGAATCGGCTTGCGCCAACACCGACGCGGTGGAAAACCCCGAGCGCAACGTACCGATTGCAGTGCTGGGCGGCACCCTGGGTGCGGCGGTGATCTACATCGTCTCCACCAACGTCATCTTCGGTATCGTCGGCAACGAAGAACTGGTCGCGTCCACCGCGCCGTTCGGCCTGGTGTTCGCCAAGATGTTCACCCCGATGATCGGTGACATCGTGATGGCGGCCATGGTGCTTGCCTGCATCGGTTCGTTGCTGGGTTGGCAGTTCACCATTGCACAGGTGTACAAAAGCTCGGCCGACACCGGTTACTTCCTGTCGATCTTCGCCAAGGCCAACAAGGCAGGTACGCCGATTGTCGGCATGCTGGTGCTGCTCGCCGCACAGACCGCACTGGCCCTGCTCACCATCAGTCCCGACCTGAGCAAGCAGTTCGACACCCTGGTCAACCTCGCGGTAGTGACCAACCTGGTGCCGTACATCCTGTCCATGGCCGCGCTGATGACCATGCAGAAAGTCTCCAACGTGCCGGAAGGCAAGGCGCTGGCCACCAACGTCATTGCGCTGATCGCGGCGGCCTACAGCTACCTGGCGCTGTACAGCTCCGGTGAGCAGGCCCTGATGCTCGGTGGTGTCGCCACCATCTTCGGCTACACCCTGTTCGGCTTCGTCAACAACCGCCTGATCCGCCTCGAAGCACTCAACAACAGCGTACCGACGCAAACCGTCAGCGCGCAGCACCTCACTGCCGCGCCAGTGCCGGTGAACAATCTGAATAAAGCCACTCTGGAGACTCAAGCATGACGGACTATAAACATTCGCTGGGCATGCTGGCGCTACTGGTCAGCAGTCCGCCGGACAAACGAACCGTGTTTGGCCGCGCCCTGGATCATCTGGTCCACGATGTAGAGGGACGGGGCGTCAGTGTTCTGGCCTCGGAAAGCCTCTCGGATGCCGCATCGATCCTGCGTTCGGACCCTGCCGTTCAGTGCGTGCTCATCCGCTGGGAAATGGACACCAGCGAAGGCCACGCCGACTGCATCAAACTGCTGGTCAAACTGCGTGAGCGCAACACCCGCGTGCCGGTGTTCCTGATCAGTGACCGTACCACCGCGTCGAGCATTCCGTTGCTGGTCATGCAACACGCCGACGACTTCATCTGGCTGCCCGAAGACACCACCGGTTTCCTCAGCGGGCGCATCCTGGCCGCCATCGAACGCTATCGTCAGGCGGCCCTGCCACCGATGTTCGGCGCGCTGGTGAAATTTGCCCGCACCTATGAATACTCCTGGCACACCCCGGGTCATGCCGGCGGCACCGCGTTTCTCAAGAGCACTGCCGGGCGCGCCTTCTACGAGTTCTTCGGTGAAAACCTGCTGCGTTCCGACCTGTCGATCTCGGTCGGCGAACTGGGCTCCCTGCTCGATCACAGCGGCCCCATCGGCCAGGGCGAACGTTATGCCGCCAAGGTTTTCGGTGCACACCGCACGTACTACGTGACCAACGGTTCGTCGATGTCCAACCGCGTCATTCTCATGGCCAGCGTCACGCGCAACCAGATCGCCCTGTGCGACCGCAATTGCCACAAGTCCGCCGAGCATGCGATGACCCTGTCCGGGGCGATTCCGACCTACCTGGTGCCGACCCGCAACCGCTACGGCATCATCGGCCCGATCCTGCCGCAGACCCTGAGCGCCGAAGGCGTGAAAGCCGCCATCGCCAACAACCCGCTGGTCAAGAAAGGCATCGACCCGACGCCGGTGCACGCGATTGTCACCAACTCGACCTACGACGGCCTGACCTACAACGTCACCCGCGTCGAAGAGTTGCTGGGCGAAAGCGTCGACCGCCTGCACTTCGACGAAGCCTGGTACGGTTATGCGCGCTTCAACCCGCTGTACAGCGGACGCCATGCCATGCACGGCAATCCGGCCGACCACGACAAGTCCAAGCCGACCGTGTTCGCCACCCAGTCGACCCACAAGTTGCTCGCCGCGCTGTCCCAGGCCTCGATGATCCACGTGCGCGACGGCCGTAACCCGATTGAACATGCGCGCTTCAACGAGTCGTACATGATGCACGCCTCGACCTCGCCGAACTACGCGATCATGGCGTCCTGCGACGTCAGCTCGGCGATGATGGAAGCGCCGAGCGGACAGATCCTCACCAGCGAGTCGATCGAAGAAGCCATCAGCTTCCGCCAGGTTCTCTCGCGCATGCACAACGAGATGCTGAGCAAGGACGATTGGTTCTTCACCTGCTGGCAGCCGCCGACCGTACAGGTAGGCGCCGCGACCGTGCCGTTCCATGAGGTCGATCCGGTTACGCTGAAAACCGACCCGAACTGCTGGGTCCTGCACCCGAACGCGGTATGGCACGGTTTCGGCGACATCGAAGACGGCTATTGCATGCTCGACCCGATCAAGGTGTCGGTACTTGCCCCGGGCATGGGCGACGACGGCAACCTGCTCGCCTCCGGTATCCCGGCCTGTGTGATCACGGCGTACCTGGGCCGCCAGGGTATCGTGGTCGAGAAAACCACGGATTTCACCATCCTGTTCCTGTTCTCCATCGGTATCACCAAAGGCAAGTGGGGCACGCTGCTCAACGCCCTGCTCGACTTCAAGCGCGACTACGACGACAACGCCGAACTGGAGCTGTGCCTGCCCGACCTGTACAACGCCAACCAGCGACGCTATGCCGGCATGGGCCTCAAGGATCTGGCCGACGAAATCTTTGCCGCCATGAAGAAACACAAGACCACCGCCAACATGTCCCAGGCCTTCGGCACCTTGCCAAAAGCCGAGTTCAGCCCGGTGGAGGCCTACGAGAAACTGGTGCGCAACGACATCGAACTGGTCACCCTCGAGCAAGCCGCCGGGCGTCTTGCCGCCACCGGTATCGTGCCGTACCCGCCAGGTATCCCGTTGCTCATGCCAGGCGAGAACGCAGGCCCCGCGGACGGTCCGCTGCTGGCGTATCTCAAGGCACTGGAAGCCTTCGACAAATCCTTCCCCGGCTTCACCCATGACACCCACGGGATCGAAGTCGAAGACGGTGTTTATCGGATGCTGGTACTGAAATAAGTCCAGCAGGCTCACCGCACCCCCCTGTGGGAGCGGGCTTGCTCGCGAAGGCGTAGTGTCAGTCGACGCAATTGTCGAATGACAGGACGCTTTCGCGAGCAAGCCCGCTCCCACATTTTTTAGATCGTCTTCACGCCAAAATCCCTATGGGCAAACCCAATCACCGCGCTCTATGATTGATCCCCATGACCACCACCGCTCCAATTCGCTCACCCTGCCCGCCCGGCGCCTGCGACTGCGGGCGTGACCCGCTGCTGGAAACACCAGGGGCGGACCTGCGCATTCTGTTTTTGACCCGCAACGAAGAAAAACGCCTGATCGAACGCCTGGAGAATCTGCAGAGCCTGAGCGATCTGGAGCACCTGCAACGGCGTATGCTCGAACAGTTGGGCATCCGCGTGGACATCGCCCCCGGCGTCAATGAGGTGCGCACCATGCGCGGCATCGGTATCCAGATCGGCGAACTGCCGGGGCTGTGCCGCAAGACCCGCGCCAACATCCCGGCCGCCATTCGCCGAGCCATGGAAAAGCGCCCGGAAATTGCCTACGAGCTGCTCAATGCCAACGACCTGTTGCGTGACGCCTAATGAAGCCCATTCTCGAATTCCCCCTCACCGACGAGATTCTCACCTCGTTCGCCCTGGCCATCGGCGCCGACCTGCAGGGCTACCGCAACCACATTTACCGGGTGCTGAATTTCCATGCGGCCCTCAGCGGTACCGAAGGTTTGCCCCCGGATGCCGTACAGATCGCAGCGGCGTTTCATGACCTGGGTATCTGGACCGATGACACCCTTGACTACCTGCCGCCGTCCATTGCACTGGCCACTGAATATCTCGACAGCCGACATCGCCCGCAACTCAAAGATGAAGTCAGTGCGTTGATACTCGAGCACCACAAGCTGCGCCGGTATCGCGGCGCTTGTGCCGACAGCGTCGAACCCTTCCGCCAGGCCGATCTGGTGGATGTGTCCCTGGGCCTGGTACGCTTCGGCCTGCCTCGAAGCTTCATCAAGACCGTGCAATCGACCTTTCCCGATCACGGTTTTCACTCGATGCTGATGAAGCTTTCCGCCCGCCAATTACTCCGCTCGCCCCTACGGCCGCTGCCCATGTTTCGCTGGTGAAACAGGCGTCTGTTACCCCTCGAAAATGCACCGAAACAGGATCAGTGGTCGTACGTGAGTCGCGGGGCACTGCTATGCCTTCCTTGGGAGATTTCGCTGCAAGCCAGCCAGGACGGAACTGCAAACCCAAGCGTGGCCACGGCCCGGCACCAGCCAGGTACGCGCAATGACAGGTGCCGATGCGCAACAGGAGGTGGCCGATGTTATTCATCGTCAGTTGGACAATCAGCCCGGACAACCGTGATGCCGCAATCGCACGTTTCCTCAAGACCGGTGGCGCGCCGCCCGCAGGCGTTACCATGCACGGACGCTGGCACGCCGTAGGGAGTTCGGCCGGCTTCGGCATTGCCGAGGCGAGCGATCTGGTGCCGATTCAAAAATGGGTGCTGGAATGGAACGACCTGATGAGCATGGACGTGCACGCCGCATTGACCGATGAGCAAATCGCCCCATTGCTGGTCGCCACCGCCGCCCGGTAATGACGATGGAGGCGGCGAGTATCGCTCGCCGCCCGATTCGACCCGCGCATTGACCGCTACGCCATTGAAGTGCAAAGCGCCTGAAACACTCACTTTCTGACTATCCAAAACTGGATATTTCGCCATTCAAACCTACGCTCTTCGCGGGGGGGTTACGAATTTGAATGGCGTCTGGGGGCGCGTCTCTCTGTACTCACGCAAGTACGCAGGAGCTCGACATGAACCGGACAACCTTATCCTCGATGTTTGCAGTACCGCTGTTGCTGTCTGCAATGGCGATTCCCGGCCTGACCCTGGCCGCCGACAAAGCCCCCAACATCCTGGTGATCATGGGTGACGATATCGGCTGGTCGAACATCGGCGTCTACAACCAGGGCATGATGGCTGGCAGAACACCCAACCTCGACCAACTCGCCGCTGAAGGCATGCGCTTCACCGACTATTACGCCGAGGCCAGTTGCACGGCCGGACGCGCCAACTTCATCACCGGCGAACTGCCGATTCGCACCGGCATGACCACCGTCGGCCAGGCCGGCTCGCCCGTGGGTATTCCCGCCGAAGCCGTGACCATCGCGACCGCGCTCAAGGCCATGGGGTATGCCACCGGCCAGTTCGGCAAGAATCACTTGGGTGACTTGAACGAGTTCCTGCCCACCGTGCACGGCTTCGACGAATTCTTCGGCTACCTCTATCACCTCGACGCCATGGAAGACCCGGCGCACCCCAACTATCCGCAAGAACTGCTCGCCACCGTTGGCCCGCGCAATATGGTCCACAGCTGGGCCACCACCACCGATGACACGACCGTCATGCCGCGCTGGGGCAAGGTCGGCAAGCAGAAAATCGAAGATGCCGGCACGCTCTATCCGGAGCGGATGAAAACCGTCGACGACGAGATTCGCGACAAGGCCTTCTCGTTCATCGACAAGGCCAAGCAGGACAACAAACCGTTCTTCGTCTGGCTCAACCCGACCCGCATGCACATCGTCACGCACCTGTCCGACAAGTACGAAGCCATGCGCAATGCGCAAAATGGCTGGTCGGAACAGGAAGCCGGCATGGCGCAGCTTGATGACATCGTCGGCGAAGTCATGGCGAAGCTGAAAAAAGACGGCATGGACGACAACACCATCGTCATTTTCACCACCGACAATGGTGCGGAAAACTTCACCTGGCCGGACGGCGGCACCACCCCGTTCGCCATGGGCAAAGGCACGGTGATGGAAGGTGGCTTCCGCGTGCCGGCGATCATTCGCTGGCCGGGCAAGGTGCCGGCCAACCAGGTCGCCAACGGCATCATGTCCGGCATGGACTGGTTCCCGACCCTGGTCGCAGCGGCGGGCAACCCGAACATCACAACGGAACTGCTCAAGGGCAAACAATTGGGTGATACCACCTACAAAGTTCACCTGGACGGCTATGATCAAACACCAATGATCACCGGAAAAGGTCCGTCGAACCGGCATGAAATCTTCTACTTTGGAGAGAGCACCCTGGGTGCGATCCGCATCGATGACTTCAAGTACCGCTTCATCGATCAGCCCGGGGGCTGGCTGGGCGCCAAGGTCACGCTGGACATGCCGATCCTGACTAACCTGCGTCTCGATCCGTTCGAACGTGCCGGATGGCCGGAGAATATGGCAGCCAATGGTTCGCTGGAGTATTTCGAGTGGTTCAAATTCCAGTTCTGGCGCTATGTGTTTGTGCAGCAACAAGTGGTCAAACTGGCCGAAACAGCCGTGGAGTTTCCGCCAATGCAGAAAGGCGCGAGCTTCAATCTTGAAGCGGTCAAGGCCAAGATCGAAGCGGCCCGGGCAGCCATGGCCAAGTAAACAGCCGAAACCATGGGTGGCCGGTACAGGCCACCCACATTCAAAATGGACATTTGCTGAGGTAGTTACATGCGCACAAGCACACTGGCCCTACCCGCCTGTACGCTACTCGCCCTGTGCTGCCAGCAGGCCTGGGCCGGCGGCATCATGCTTTACGAAATCGGCACTGATAACGCTGGCCTGGCCAACGCCGGTGCCGCAGCCCGGGCCCAAGGCCCCTCGACCATCGCCAGCAACCCGGCGGGCATGAGCTACCTGCCAGGCACGCAAATCACCGCCGGCTTGCAGGTGCTGTACGGCGATTTGAGCTTCGACCGCGACGCCGGCACCAACACCCCGGGCAGCGGCAGTGGCAACGCCCTCGACCCGATTCCCGGCGGCAGCTTCTTCATCAGCCATGAACTGGACGAACACTGGAGCGTCGGTTTCGGCCAGTACGGCGACTTCGGGTTGGCGGTCAACTACGACAACGATTGGTCCGGTCGTTACTTCGCACAGAACTCCAGCCTGCTCGGCCTGTCGCTGGTACCAAGCGTGGCTTATCGCTTCAACGAGCAGTGGTCGGTCGGCCTCGGCGTCAAGGCCATGTACGGCATGTTGCAGGCGCAGACCGCGATTGACCGCTCCCCCTTCGGTTTCACCGACCGCACCGACGGCCAGTACAAATACAAGGACGGCACCTGGGGCTATGGCGCCAACGTGGGCGTGATCTATGCACCGCAAGCCGGCACGCGCATTGGCCTGACCTACACCAGCCAGGTCGATCTGGACTTCGAGGACCGGCTGGATGTGAAAGGCGATGGCCGACTGCTTGAACGCGTCAACAACACCAACACCGAACTCGATGTGAAGGTGCCGCAAACCGTCACCCTGAGCCTGTTCCAGCAACTGGACCGGCAATGGGCCTTGCTGGCCTCGGTCAACTGGCAGGACTGGTCGGAATTCGGTGACATCGGCGTACAGGTCGACACCACCGCAGTCGGTGCGCAATCGACAACAGTCGACGCCGGCTTCAAGGACACCTGGCACCTGTCCCTGGGTGCGCAATACCAGGCCACCGAGCAATGGCTGTGGAACGTCGGTGTGGCGTACGACAGCAGTGCCGTGTCGGACGGTAACCGCAGCGTGATCGTGCCGATGAACGAATCCTGGCGCATTGCCACAGGAGCCACCTATGCTCTGAACAAGGACACCGATATCAACGTCAGCTGGGCCATGGTTTGGCTCGGCGACATGCCGGTTGACCAGACCAAGTCCGTATCCGGCAATCAGATTTCCGGTGAGTTCGACAATGCCTGGATTCAAGCCCTGAGCGGGAACATGACCTGGCGATTTTGATGTCTTGTAAACGAAACAACGACGATTTTATCCAAGGAGTAGACACCACTATGAATCTGTCCCGAAAACTGCTGGTCGGCGCTGCGCTGGCAAGTCTGTTGCTAGGCGGTTGCACCTCGAAAGTGACTGAGAAGGAACAGTACTCAGGCTTCCTGTCCAACTACAACAACCTGCAGGAAGTCGAAACGCCGAGCGGCGGCACCGCGATGCGCTGGGTCAGCCCTTCGTGGAACCCGAACGCCTATGACACCGTGGTGTTCAACAAGCTGGAGCTGTACCCGGCGCCCAAACCCGATGAGCGGGTCAACCAGCAGACGCTGACCGACATTCAGAACTACATGACCAACAAGGCCAAGGCCACGCTGGGTCAGCGGTACCGTGTGGTGTCGAACTCCTCAGCGGCTCCGGCGGGTTCCCGGCCCCTGATCATGCGCGCGGCGATTACCGGGGTGAACGCCGAGAACGAAGGCATGAAGTGGTATGAAGTGGTCCCCATTGCGGCCGTCGTCGGGGCCACCCAGGCAGCCACCGGTCACCGTGACCAGGACACCACCTTGTTCATCGAAGCCGAGTTCATCGACGCGAAGAGCAATCAGACCGTGGCCAAAGTGGTGCGCAAGGTGTTTGGCACTACCCTGGAAAATGAAAGCCAGAAGATTACCGCCAAGGACTTCAAGGCGGCGATCGACAAACTGGGTACCGACTTCCAGGCGTTCCTCAAGTAACACCCCACCCTTGTGGCGAGCGAGCTTGCTCGCGCCGGGCTGCGTAGCGGCCCCAGGACTGTCGGTTACGACATGTTTTGCGACTGCTGCGCAGTCGAGCGGGAGCAAGCTCCCTCGCCACATGAGGGGGCCTTCCTGATCCTTGCGGTCACTTCTTCATCCCCACCCGCCGGCGCATTTCGGCAGTGATCGCCTGCCGGGTCTTGCGCATGTCCGCCCAGGGTTCATCACCGACTTCAGCCAGGCGTTCAAGCGCATTGTGCAGGTTCCACTGATTGCCGCCCTTGAGTTCGGCAACCTCTTGGCGAAAGATCGGCATCGACACCGGCAGGCCCTCACGGGTACGGACGGCGTAGGCGCAGATGGTGGTCGCGCCCAGGCCGTTGCGCAGGTAATCGATGAAGATCCGTCCCACCCGATTCTTCGGTCCCGACACCGCCGAAAAACGCTCGGGCAACAGCCTGGCCATGTGGCTGACAATGGCATGGCTGAAGTCCTTGACCTCATCCCAGCCGAGCTTGCGGGTCAGCGGTACCACCACATGGATGCCCTTGCCGCCGCTGGTTTTCAGAAACGCCTTGAGCCCCAGCTCATCCAGCACCGACAGCGTCAACTCAGTGGCCTCGATCATGCGTTTCCATGGCAGCGCCGGGTCCGGGTCAAGGTCGAGGACAAAACGGTCCGGCTTGTCGAAGTTGGCCGACGTGGCGTTCCAGGTATGCAACTCCACGGTACTCATCTGCACCGCGCCGATCAGCGCCTCGGCATTGTTGATCAGCATCATCGGCTGACCGGTGAGCTGCTTGTCCAGCGTGACGATGCCGGGGATCGCCAGGTGCTCGGCATTTTTCTGGAAAAACAGCTCGCCGGCGATACCGTCCGGTGCACGCACCAGTGCCACCGGGCGATCCTTGAGCTCGGGCAGGATCCACTCGGCGACACTCGCGTAGTACTGCGCCAGTTGCAGTTTGGTGGTGCCGCTGCCGGGGTCGATCACCCGGTCCGGGTGAGTGATGCGCACCTGCCCCGCTTCCAGGCCGATTTGCGAGGGTGCGGGGTCGGGCTTCTTTTGCCTGGAAGCGGTTTTTTTCGCAGTGGAGGTTTTCACGGTTTTCGCGCGCTCCTCGGTGATGTCGTGTGCCGGTTTGTCATTGCGCAGGCCATGGAACACGGCATGGCGCACCGAGCCGTCCCGGGTCATTTCAGCGAAAGCCACTTCTGCCAGCAGCTTGGGTTTGAGCCAATGCACATCCCTGGCCTCGGCACCGCCGGGTGGATTGACCACCGACGGTTTTTTAACCTGCAACGGCTTGAGCTGCTCATGGAGGCTGCGCAGCGTCGCCTCGTTGAACCCGGTGCCGACTTTTCCGGCATAGCGCAACTCGCCACTGTCGCGGTCATGCAGCCCCAGCAGCAGCGCGCCGAAGGCATGGCGCGAGCCTTTCGGCTCGGTGAATCCGACGATGACGAACTCCTGCCGATGCCGGCATTTGAGCTTGATCCAGTCGCTGCTGCGCCGGGAAACATAGGGTGATCCAAGTCGCTTGCCGATCAAGCCTTCCATGCGCATCCGGCAGGCGCTGTCGAACAAGGCTTGCGGCTCCTCGCCAAACGACTCGGAGAAGCGCAGCAGCGGCTGGTCATTGGCCCTGAGCACAGTCGCCAGCGCGACCCGACGTTCTTCGACCGGCACTTCGCGCAAGTCCACGCCATTGAGGTACGGCAGGTCGAACAGGTAGTAGAGAATGCCGTCGCTGTGCTGCGCCTCGAAGGCGTTTTGCAGCGCTTGAAAGTCCGGCACACCCTGGTCGTCGGCCACCACCATTTCACCATCGAGCCACGCCGATTCCAGGCCCAGCGCGACCAGGGCCTGGGCCTGTCCTGGCAGTTTGTGGGTCCAGTCGTGGCCATTGCGGGTGATCAGCCTGACGTCACCGTGGTCGATGCGGGCCATGATCCGGTAGCCGTCGAACTTGATTTCGTAGCTCCACGCGCCGTCCGGGACCCTGTCCACCAGCGTCGCCAATTGCGGCTTGAGCAGGTCCGGCAACCTGGCTTTGCGGGCGCCGGTCAGTGGCGATGGTTTTTCCTTGCGTGAGCGCTGGGCGGCTGGCTCGCCAGTCGCCGAAAAATCGCGCCTGTCATCGAGGTTGCGGGGCATGGCTCACCTGCTTAGCGCCAGGACGTCGGATGCAAACGTCTCTTAACCAAGCAGAGCCGGCGAGCGGCGCAATAATTCAATCGGCGTTGAAAAGACCCGGACGGACGGGCTTGTGGCGCGGGGTGCGGCCGCGCTCCCACAAAGACTTTCAGCGCACACAGCCTCTGCGCTCGGCGCGGATCAACCTGTGGGAG